>JADFKX010000147.1 GCA_022564695.1 Chloroflexota bacterium
GGGGCAATTGTCGTTGCGGGGGCTGAGCCGGCTGGATGTCGGAGTGCGGGAGGGGATCATCTTCTATCGACGCTCGGCGGCGGCGGCGCGGGCGGATTATGAGACCCTGAAGGAGTCGGCGCTGCTCAGTCCGCCGCCGGTGCCGCTACACTGGCACCTGGCCCACGATCCGGGGCTGGATGTCGCCGATTTCACCCTCCTGCTCTATGCGGCTGAGGCGACCGATCGGGTGGGACGCTGGCTGGAGTCGATCGGCTTTGCCGGCGGCGACCTCGTCGAAGGCGGGAGGCTGGAGCGGCGTCAGCGTTGCCTTCACCCCGTCCGGCGGCGACGTGCCCTGCGGCAGCAGCAGCTCGGCGGGCGAGAGCCGGTCCAGCTCCGCGGCGGCGGCCTCGGCTGCAACCTGTGTGCAGGCAAACTCGCCGGTTGAGACGTCCACGTAGGCGAGCCCCGCCTGCCCGTCGCCGGGGGCCAGCGCCGCCAGGTAGTTGTTCGTCCCCCGCTGCAGCAGGTTCTCCTCCACCAGCGTCCCCGGCGTTACCACCCGCACCACCTGCCGCTCCACCAGCTTCTTCCCCTTCCCCGCCTCCTCCATCTGCTCGCAGATGGCGACCTTGTACCCCTTGGCGATGAGCCTCGCCAGATACGAATCGAGGGCGTGGTGGGGGATGCCGGCCAGCGGCACCCGCTCCTTCCCCACAGGCCGCGAGGTGAGGACGATCTCCAGCTCGCGGGCGATCGTCTCCGCGTCCTGGTCGAACGTCTCGTAGAAGTCGCCCAACCGAAAGAAGAGGATGGCGTGCGGGTAGCGACGCTTAATGTCGAGGTACTGCCGCCTGAGGGGCGTAGTCACCGGCGGGGCTCCTCCCAAGGGCTAGGGCGCGGGCTATCGAGGGGTATTATACAGCGGCTAGCGAGCGAATTGGCGCTATGGTTGCTAGTGGCCGTTGCCCCTACCTTTGCTGGCCATACGAGCCGCATGCTCCGCCACTCGTTGCTTGACTTCCTCGGGTGTGGCCGGACGCGACGAATCCTTGTCGCGGATGTACGGGGTTCCATCGATATAGTAGATAGGTTCCGGCCCACGTGCCACCCAAATCTTTGCGACATGGGTCTCCCCATGCGGAATGAAGTAGACGGTCACGTCTATGCCAGGCTTAACGCTCTTGCTAGCCAGCTGGGAGATTCGGTTGCGCAGCTTATCGCGCTCCTCATACGGGTGCAATCCTTCAAGCCCCACGACTTCACCCGAGTTCGACACCCCCAAGAATATGCTGCCTCCCCCATGTTGTGATCCAAACGCTGCGATCTCCTTGGCTAGCTCACGGGCTTGGTCAGGGAATTTGACAATAAATTCGACGTGCTCGGCTTCCTGCTCGGCTAGCGCCAGTTCTAACGGAACACCGCCCTCGTCCGCACGCAATCCAGATAGGGCTTCGCGTATCACCTCGTGTTCTCTTCGGACCGCGTCGAACTGCTTGCGATAAGACGAAACCAATTGTTCATTTTTCTCCATCTGGTGCGTGAGACGCTCAATGGTCCGGCTAATGACGCCATCAACGTCACTGTCCTCAGGGTAACGTTTCGCTGCCTGTACTGCTCGTAGCAGAGCCTCGGTCCAATCGCCTTCATGCTCGCCCGCAATACGACTCAGATTGAGGAGACAGTACTTGCCATGTCCAACAGGATCGATCTTGAGCAGCGCATGGAGGGTCTTCTTAGCTTGTCCGTAGTGGCCCCTGTCGTATTGGATGCTGCTCTTAGAACAAAGGGCATCGATATTGTCAGGCTCGAGTTTCAAGGCCTTGTTGAAGGCGCGCAGAGCTAGATCCGTCCGCGCGGCTGCTTCTAGTCCAACGCCGAGGATAATGAAGTACTCTGGCATGTCATGCTCAGCCCGAAGCAACTTCTTCGACGCCTTGACCACCGCTTCTGGATTACCCATCTGATCCAATACCGAAAGCCCGATACGCACAGCAGTGGGGTCATATGGGCATCTATCTAACAACTCTAATGCAAGTCTGGCCGCCTCTTCCGTTTGTCCGGCATCATTCGCCGCTTGTATATACATGGCGAGCGAAGAACTACTCGGATCCAACCGGGCATATTCTTTAAACAGCGGGAGCGCCTCCCCTATACCGTTCCGCTGTTTGACTATTTCGGCCCTCAGGTAGACTATGTCTGGATCATCGGGTTTAAGAGCACTCAGCCGTTCCAGTCGAGCTTGCGCCTCGTCTATCCGATCCATAGATAGAAGGCAAGTCGCGTATTGAAATTGAAACGTTGGGCAAACATCGCATCTTTTAAGGATCTCTTCCATGACGTCTGCCGCGGTCGCGTATTCTTGCCTGTGCCAGGCTCGGTGGCCCTTTTCATCCCACACCTCCCTCACTTCGCTACAGTGGGGAGAGGCCGGGCACTCCTCGGCAAGACTGGTCGGAACTGGAATGGTCTGCATCAACACACATTGTAAGTATGGAGCACATCCGTAGCAAGTGGATTACTCTTCGTGCGGAGCGCCTACTTGAGCCTACATCGCCCCGAATTCGTCCACCAACGCGATCGCGTAGGGCGCCTGCTCCCGGCAGGCGTCGCACTTGATGCACTTCCCCTGGTCGATCCGGTAGCTCCCGTTCTCCCGCACCACCGCCTGCGTGGGGCAGATCGCCTCCGCCTCCGGCAGCTTGTCCGAGTGGTGCACCACCTCGTACCGCACCAGCTCCCGGCAGACCTTAGCCGGGCAGCGCTTGTTATACAGATGCTCGTTCAGCTCCTCCTCAAAGAAGCTGAACATCGTCATCACCACCGTCGGGGCGGCCTGGCCGTGGACGCAGTTAGCGTAGCGCATCGTGTCCGCCAGCAACCGCATGATCTCCGGGTCGGAGCTGCGGCCGCGGCCGGAGGAGATGCGCTTCAGTATCTCCAGCAGCCGTCGCGTCCCCGCGAAGCAGGTGGTGCAGCGGCCGCAGGACTCGTCCTCCGCGAACCACTCGAAGTAGATCGCCAGGTCGACGACGCAGCTGGAGTCGTCCATCACCACCAGGCCGCCGGAGCCCATGAACATCCCGCGCTCCTTGAACGGCTCCGGCTCCAGCGCGATGCCGACGTCGCTCGCGGGCACGATGCCGGACAGCGGTCCGCCCGGCTGCACCGCCTTCAGAGAGCGGCCCTCCGGTGGCCCTCCCCCCGCGCCCATCACGACGTCGCTCATCGGCGTACCGAGAGGCACCTCCAGGATGCCCACCCGCTGGATCTGGCCGGACAGCGAGAACATCTTCGTCCCCTTGTGCTTCTCCGAGCCGACCGATGCGTACCACGCGGCCCCCTCGCGCAGGATCAGGGGGACGTTGGCGTAAGTCTCCACGTTGTTGACGTTGGACGGCTTGTCGAAGACGCCGGCCTGGGCCGGGAACGGCGGCCGGATCTTGGGCATGCCGCGCGCGCCCTCGATGGACGCGATGAGCCCCGTCTCCTCGCCGCAGACGTAGCTGCCGGCGCCGCGCACCACCTCCAGGTCGAACGCGAACCCGGAGCCGAGAACGTTGTCGCCCAGAAGGCCCCGCTCGCGCGCCTGCTGCACGGCCGTCTCCGTTCGCTCCACCGGGAGAGGGTACTCGTCGCGAATGTAGATGTAGCCGTAGGAAGCGCCTGTGGCGTAGCCTCCGATCGCCATCCCCTCAATGATGAGATGAGGGTCGCTCTCCATCAGGTTGCGGTTCACGAACGAGCCGGGGTCGCCCTCATCGGCGTTGCAGATCATGTACTTGGGCGTGACCTTCGCCCCCCGCAGGAACTCCCACTTGCGGCCGGTGGGGAAAGCAGCGCCGCCGCGCCCCCACAGACCGGACTCCAGCACCTCAGCGATCACCTGCTCGTCCGTCATGCCCAGCGCCTTGGCCAGCCCCGCATAGCCACCGCGGGCGATGTACTGGTCGATGCTATCAGGGTCGGATACGCCGCAGTTCGCCATGAGGCGACGCTCCTGGCCGGCGAAAAACTCCATCGACCGTAGCGGCGCCACACCTTCCAGCGGCTCGTCACCGACCACCGCGAGCGCAAGCTCGGGCACGACCCCGACCTGGTCGGGGGCCAACGCCCCTTCGATTAGCTGAGGCACCTTGTCGGCGGTGAGGCTGCCGTAGAGGACGGCCGGCCGCCCGGGATGCGCCACCTCCACGATGGGCTCCGCGTAGCACAGACCCCAGCAACCGGTGACCATCACGTCCGCCTCCAGGCCACGGTCCGCCAGCTCCTTGCGCACGGCGTCCAGCGTCTCCTGGGCGCCAACGGCCCGTGAACAGGTGGAGATACCAACCTTGATCAGGGGGCGCTGCGGCCCCGGCATGGGCTGCCTGGCCTGTTCGGCCTGTCCTCTCAACTCCTCGTATGTTGGCATCGGCAGACTACGCCCCGCCGCCCTTCCGCTCATCGGCCGATTCTACGGAGGGTTGCACTTCCCCGGCCTCCTCTCCGCCGGGCTCGGGGCCCGGTTTAGGCTCGCCTTCGCCCTTAAGCTCGCGTGCCAGTCTGATTGTATCGCTAACCGACAACGGGCCGATGTACCTGCCCTCACGCCGCACCAGCGGCGCTAGGTGGCAGGTGCCGTCACACTGCACGAGTCGCAGGCCAAACGCCCCATCATCGGTGTTCTGGCTCATCTCGCAGCCGAGTATCGATTCCAGGACGCGACGGATGTTCATGGAGCCCTTGAGCAGGCAGGCGGGCCCGCTACACCAATCGACGACCGTCTCGGCGGGCGGCAGAGTGCGTATCTCGGAGTAGAAGTCGAGCGCGCCGTAGAGCATCGCCGGCGTAGTGCGGAACTTGGTGGCGATGACCGGAATCGTCTCGCGGGGCACGTAGCCGTAGGCCTGCTGGATACGGTGGAAGGCGGTGAGCATCTCGGCGTTGTCGGGCGAGAGGTCGTCGATAAGCTCGCGCACCTTCTTCAGCAACTCTTCATCCCCCGAAACGGGGTCAAGGGCGGTGTAGCGGGAAGAGTGCGACGGTCCGGCGGTGATCTTGGTCATATTCTGACCGCGGTTCTCAGAGGCTCCAGCCTAGTGCTGCTCAGACTTTGTGTCAGACTTCACACATGATACAACGGGCCTACAGCGCGGGCAAGGCCGACTAGCGCAGAGCGAAGTCACTGAG
>JADFKX010000148.1 GCA_022564695.1 Chloroflexota bacterium
CTGGGATATCGTCGCCGTGCTGGGTGGGGTCGGGTTCGGGGGGCTGACGCTGGCCTTCCGCTACGTTCGCTAGCGGCTCGCCGCCTGAAGGGGGTAAGCTCACCTTGCGATGGCGGAGAGGCGCATCGGCGAGCCGTGGATGCCGGCCGACTATAATGGCCACGGTCACTCAAGCGTGCTAAAACAGGAGGCTCCCGATGCTAGACCGTTTGCGACGGCTGTTAACACGCTCGGCGCCGGAGCCGCCGCCGCTGGCGGACGTCACGCTGCGGCCTATCGGCATCGTGCGCAACCGGGTCAAGGAGCCGATGTCCGGCGGGTGGGCCGAAGTGACGTCCCAGATTGTGCTGCGGCCGGAGTTGGCGGAGGCGCTCCTGGGGCTGGACACTTATTCGCACATCTATGTGCTGTTCTGGCCGCACCAGATACCGGATGAGATACGTGGCTCCAAGCCTCAACTGCACCCTATGGACGACGAGGCGTATCCGCTGCAAGGTGTGCTGGCCACGCGGTCTCAGATACGGTTTAATCCAATCCTGGTCTCCGCGGCGCCGCTCCTGAAGGTGGAGAAGAACGTGCTGCACGTCCGGGGGCTGGATGCCGTGGACGGGTCGCCGGTGCTGGACGTGAAGCCGTATATCGCTGATTTCGACTGTATAGCGGAGGCGACTGTTCCGAGGTGGGTGAAGGAGCGGGCCCGCCAAACGTGACGCTTCCCGACCGCCTCCTGGACGTGTACCAGCGCCTATACGCCGCTTACGGGCCTCAGCACTGGTGGCCCGGGGATACGCCGTTCGAGGTGATCGTCGGCGCGATCCTCACTCAGAGCGCTGCCTGGACGAACGTGGAGAAGGCGATCGCCAACCTGAAGGCGGCGGATGCCCTTTCGGCGGCGGGGCTGGCGCGCCTCAGTGAGGAGGAGCTGGCGAGGATGGTGTACCCATCGGGCTACTTCAACGCTAAGGCGCGCAAGCTAAAGGCGTTCGTGGAGATGGTGGGGTCCAGCTTCGGCGGGGAGGTGGAGCGGCTGCTGGCGGCGCCGCAGGAGGAGCTGCGGGTGCTGCTCCTGAATACGCACGGCATCGGCCCTGAGACGGCGGACTCGATCCTCCTGTACGCGGCGGGCAGGCCGGCGTTCGTGATCGATGCCTACACGCGCAGGCTGTTCGAGCGGCTGGGCCTGGCGGCGCCCCAGGACAGCTACGAATCGTGGCAGTCGCTGTTCACGGCGAACCTGGAGGCGGACGCTTCGCTGTTCAACGAGTACCATGCCCTCATTGTGCGCCACGGTAAGGGGGTGTGCCGGCGCGAGCCTCATTGCGAAGGGTGCCCCCTTCTGGAGGTCTGTCCGACCGGTCAGGCGAGGATGGGAGCGGCGGCCGGCAAGCAAGGCGCGCCGGTGGGTTAGGCGAAGCCTGAGCGCGCGGAGGCGAGCCGTCCGCTATTGCAACGAATCGAGCTAGCGCTCCATCTTCGGTCGGTGAATGAAAGATATAGGTACGCGGTGGGCAGGTTGTAACACTGGGCCTGACGTTACGTCTATTAATATGGTCCCAAACCCTCCCTTTTGGGCTCGTCACAGGGAAGCTCCGGCAGCTTTCCTGTGACGTCTTTTTATGCCCTGAACCGCCCCGCTCTTCCTTGACCCCTGCCCCCGGCTCTCTTACCCTGCGGGTGAAAGGAGGGGTCGCGTGGATCTCGCCATCGTTGGGCCCGCCCAGTCCGGCAAGACTACCGTCTTCAACGCCCTCGCCGCCAGCCACGCCCGGCATGGCGATGCCCGCCACGAGCAGCTGGCCGCGGTCAAGATCCCCGACGAGAGGCTGGAGAGGCTGGCGCGGCTGGTGGAGGCGAAGAAGGTCACCCCCCTGGAGTTGCGTCTGCACGATCTGCCGACTCTGTTTGAGGAGGGGCGCGCCGCCTCCGGTGAGGCAGCGGAGGCGCTTTCCCGCGCCGATGGCCTGATCCTGGTTGTGCGGGCGTTCCGGCGGGCGGACATGCCCCACCCGCGCGGAGATGTCGATCCTGCTCGCGATATCGACGAGTTCCGGTCGGAGATGATCCTGCACGATCAGGGCATCGTGGAGAGACGGCTGAAGAAGCTGGACATCACCGTTCGCTCTTCGCGGCCGGGAGAGCGGGAGGAGGGGCAGCGGGAGCAGGAGCTGCTTCAGCGCATCCGTCAGCATCTGGAGGATGGCCGCTCCCTGCGTGATAGCGTGGAGGGCAGAGATGAGGCCAAGGCGCTGGCCAACTACGGGCTGCTTACCTTGAAGCCGGTGCTGATCCTGATAAACCTGGACGAGGAGGATATTGCGAAGGAGGCGGAGATCGAGGGCGACTACCGTGGTCGCTACGGCTCCGGGAGCACCTTTGTGGGGGCGATGTGCGCGCGTCTGGAGGCCGAGCTGGGGGAGCTGGAGCCGGAGGAGGCGGCCGAGTTCCGCCGCGAGATGGGGGCGACGGAGCCGGCGGCGGCACGCATCCTGGCGCGGACCCAGGAGGTGCTGGGGCTCGTCACGTTCTACACGCCCGTGGGGACGGAGTGTCGAGCCTGGGCGACGCCGGCCGGGGCGACAGCCGCGGAGGCGGCCGGGCGCATCCATACGGATATGGAGCGCGGCTTCATCCGTGCCGAGGCGATCGGCTGGGAGGAGCTGATGGGGATCGGCTCCTTCGCGGAGGCGAAGAAGCAGGGCCGGCTGCGCAGCGAGGGGAAGCAGTACGTGGTCCAGGACGGAGACGTGCTGCACATCCTGTTCCACGTCTAGCCTGCGATGCGCCGGCAGTCGGGCCGATCGCAGGCCGCTATAATCTACACACGATGGTGAGCGCGGACGTAGCGGCGCAGATACTGGCTGAGGTGATGGCGGCGCAGAGCGCCGGGCCAGCGGTGGTGCTGGCCACCGTGATCCAGGCGCCAGAAGAGAGCGCGGTGGCCGTGGGCGCCAAGCTGCTGCGTCGGCGGGACGGCAGCTCGCTGGGGGCTCTGGGTGGGGGCCCGCTGGAGGCGGCGGTGCTGGCCGATGGCGGTGATGCGTTTCGTCGCCACGGCGTGGAGTCGCTGTTCTACTCGCCGGACGGCGCCCGGATTACCCGTCGCGAGGCGGAGTCGGGCGCCGGCGGGTATCAGGTGATGCTGGAGGTGCACGAGCCAGCGGCCACGCTGGTGATCGTAGGCGGCGGGCATATCGGCAAGGCGCTGGCGACGATCGGCGACCTGTGCGGGTTCTCCGTGGTCGTTGTGGACGACCGCCCCGACTACGCGAACCAGGAGCGCTTTCCGGAGGCCGACCGCGTGATCTGCGGCGACTTCGCCGAGGTGCTGGGCGAGCTGCCTATCGACTCCAACACCTATATCGTCACCGTGACCCGCGGCCACAAGCACGATGAGATCAGCCTGCGCCAGGTAGCGGGGTCGGCGGCGGCCTACGTGGGGATGATCGGCTCCAAGCGGCGGGTGAGCGCCGTCATCCAGCACCTGATAGACGAGGGGCTGGACGAGGAGGCGGTGCGGCGGGTGCACACGCCTATCGGGCTGGACATCGGGGCGGAGACGCCGGAGGAGATAGCCGTCGCCATTATGGCGGAGGTGGTCCAGGTGCGCAGGGGCGGCAGCGGCCGGCCGATGCGGGAGGTGAAGAAGGCGCGAAGGGGCGTCGCCCCCGCGGAGCGGGCGCCGGAGGGGGAGGGGGAGACGTAACCGGACTGGTCGCTCGGTCGTTCTAATATTGCCATGCGATGGGGCTTGCTTCCGGTCATTACGATTGTCTTGCTCGCCGTTGCTTGTAGTGGGGGGACGGCGCTCCAGCTGACGTCAACGCCCACACCATCGCTGGACGTCGAACGGCCATCCCCAACGCCGGAGCCAACGCCGACGGCCACGCCTACGCTCACACCTGACCCAGCCGTGCAGCGCATCGCTTACCGAGGTACGGACGGCTCCCTATGGATCATGAACGCGGACGGTTCCGGCCAGCAGGAGCTTATCTACGCCCCGGAGAACGGGCAGGTCTACTTTCCCGAGTGGTCACCTGACGGTACGCGAATCGCGTTTACGGAGGTCGATTTTGTCGAAGAGGGCACGAATTTTTCTCTAGCCGACATTATGACTGTGGTCATCGTGGATATCGAGGGCAAGGAGATACTGCGGGTGCCGCGGGCGATAATGCCGCACTGGTCACCTGATGGACAGGCGCTGGCAGTTGGCGCGGAGCCAGGCATCGAGGGCTTGATCATCTTAATGACGCCCAGCATCGTCCAAGTGGAGACGGGAGAATTGCGGCATGCGGTGCCCCGGTTGCGGACGCTCGACTCGCCCCGGTGGAGCCCTGACGGGAATCTTCTCGTGTACGCAACGGACGATGGCCTACACGTGATCGGGTTGACAGAGGGCTCAGCACCACGCAGGGTAGTGGAGGCAGAAGCCTACAGCTTGTTCTATTTGACTCCGGTCTGGTCTGCCGACGGGGTAGTGCTCGCATTTGAAAGTGACCGCAGGAGCGGAGATCCTCCTGGCGGAGTGGATTCCTACGTCATGGTGGACGTGGATCGAGGGATCATCAGCCGCGTCGGAGACAGCTATCCGACCAAGTGTGGCAGGGCGTCGTTTTTCAGGGACTACGAGGCACACTGGATACCGGGAACATCATTCGCCGCGTGGGGGATCACGTGCACGAACGAACAGACACAGCCTGGCATCTGGATAAAAGACATGACGGGTGGCGAGGAAAGGTTCTTGGACACCTCGTCTGTCGCCAAAGCGGTTGGCCTTTTGGACGTATCCACGGATGGGAGACGCATAGCCTTCTCCAGCGGGACCGGCGGGCTTGGATACACGCGACAAGCGCAGCCGGCTCCAGGGGGGATAGTCAACATCTATGTCGTTAGCATCGAAGGTGGGGAACCTGAGTTGCTCGTCGAGGACGCCAGGTTTCCCATCTGGCAGCCAGGGCCGTAGCCCCCTTTACCCCTTTCGCCGCGCGTCGTACGATATACCTCGCCGTGAACGAAGTGTTCGATGAGTTGAAGCGCTCGCTGGCCGAGGGCCAATCGGTCGTGCTGGCGACCGTGGCCGCGACCCGCGGCTCCACGCCGCGGCGGGCCGGCGCGCGCATGATAGTGCGCACGGACGGCAGCTTC
>JADFKX010000149.1 GCA_022564695.1 Chloroflexota bacterium
GGGTCCGGCCTTACGCAGTTCATCCTTGTCCTTGTCAATGCGGCTGTCCAGCAGCCGAGTTTTGTCCTCATCGATGAGCCGGAACTCAATCTTCATCCTTCTTTGCAGTTAGATTTCTTGACAACACTCACCTCCTATTCAAGTCACGGTATCCTGTTTGCCACACACAGCCTGGGCTTCGCACGGGCGAGCGCAGACAGCATCTATTCGGTTCGAATTATCGACGAGGGCGAAAGTGAAGTCAGTCCACTGGAGGCGACGCCACGCCTTTCCGAATTCCTCGGCGAGCTAAGCTTCTCAGAATATCAGGAGCTTGGCTTTAACAGAGTCCTCTTAGTCGAGGGTGCAACAGATGTGAAAACGGTCCAGCAATTTCTCCGCCGCAATAGAAAAGACCATGAGGTTGTTCTTCTGCCGCTGGGCGGCTCTCAACTAATTAACAAGTCCGCGGAAGCGCAGCTCCACGAGATCAAGCGCATCTCTGGGAAAGTTGCTGCGCTCATCGACAGCGAACGCGAGGCTCCAGATGCCAAGTTGGCACGCCGCATAGAGGGTTTCATGGAGGCCTCAAAAAACGCAGGCGTACGGTGTCATGTGCTTGAGCGCCGGGCCATCGAGAACTACTTCACCGATGCGGCAGTAAGACGGGTCAAGGGCGGGAACTACAAGGCACTGGAACCGTATCAGGCACTCAGAGACGCCGAACTCGGTTGGGCGAAATCAGAGAACTGGCGGATCGCGCGGGAGATGAGCCTGGACGATTTGGAAGGCACAGACCTCGGCAAGTTCCTCAACTCGTTGTGACCGAGGGCTCAACGTCCCTGAGTCTGTAGCCGCTTAGGGGCCTACCGAGACCGGAAGAACCTCCTCCATCCTGTCCAGGTCGCCCACGCTGAGGATGTTGCCGAACATCGGGCTCGTGGGGTCGTCGCTCAGCGGCAGGCCGTAGAACATCAAGCCCAGGTACTTCGTAACCAGCTTGCGGGTCCGCGACAAGACGCGCTCATCGTCCACCAGGCGGGACGTCCCCAGGTGCATCCGGTACGTGGAGACTACGGCGTGGGCCTGCGGGGCCCAGGTCGCGTGGCCCAGCTGGAAGCGCCAGTTCCTATCCGCGGCGTACAGGTCCAGCGGCGTCAGGCCAATGAGCGCCACGTCCGGGTTGGCGAAGTCGGCCGGGAACAGCCTGCCCACGTAATCGGCCAGCGACTCCCCGTCTATCTGCCGACGGTTGGGGTTGATCATCGCCGCCGGGACGGCGCTCGGCGTAAGCACCCCGATCTCTAGCCCGTACTCGTCGCGGTAGTACTCCACCAGGTTAAGCACCAGGTCGGGGTCTACCTGGCCCAGGGGCACGAAGCAGACGCGCCGGTCGCTACCCTCGCACGAGGCCTGCGCGACGGGCTCGAGCGCGGTTTGCGCCTCCAGGCAGCCCTCCCGTTCCGACCCGGTGCACGGGTGGAGCTTGAACGGCTCGGAGATCGCATCGCCCCCGAGGACCAGAAAGGCCACCCAGCCCATGATCAGTGGCAGCCCGCCCCAGAACGCGATAGCCAGCAGCACGCGAGCCTTGTACGACTGCGGGAAGATATCGTAGCCTCGGCCCTTTGGCATCTGTGCCTCGTACCTATAAACGCTGCGACCATCTATTCGGTGTCAAAACCTCCCGCTGGGAGGGAGAGTTGTATCGGTCGTGTGGCTCGTCGCTGCCGTTGACACCCTCCCCTGCCCGCTGCTACACTGTCTGCCACAATCGAATAATCATCGGCTGCGAACGGGAGTAGTACGTCGCAACGCGAGGCCCAGAGAGGCGGGGCAAGGTGGGAGCCCGCCGCCGGCGCAGAGACAGAATGGACCCGGGAGCCGTCGCCCGAAACCCTCACTGTAGCGGCGACCTTTAGGTCGCCAGGGGGTGGGGTCAGTAGGCGCGACCGGACAGGGCACCGTTACAGGCCCAGCCCCGATACGTCGGGGCGCAACGAGATGTCGCCGTCAGGCGACAACTAGGGTGGCACCGCGAAAGACCCTTCGCCCCTAAGGCGAGGGGTTTTTGATTTTCTGGAGATCGGTGGCCAAGGCTCTCTGGTTACCAACGTGGGAGTGAGGTGACGCAAAGTGAAACAACCAGACTCGCAGATTAAGCCGACGTGGAAACGTATGCTCACCGGCGACCGGCCCACCGGGCCGCTGCACCTGGGCCACTACGTTGGCTCCCTCAAGATGCGGGTCGAGCTCCAGGATAAGCTGGAGTGCTTCGTCCTCCTCGCCGACCTCCACGTCCTCACCACCCGCAACGAGCGCCTGGACGAGATTGGGGACAACATCCGCGAGGTGGTGTTGGACTACCTCTCCGTGGGCCTAGACCCCAAGAAGACCACCATCTACCTCCAGTCGCTCGTGCCGGAGGTGATGGAGCTTTTCTGGCTGTTCATGCCCCTTGTCGGCGTGCCCCGCGCCCAGCGCATCCCCTCCCTCAAGGAGATGGTGCGTGACCTGAAGCTGGAGACGGCCTCCATGGCCCTCCTCTCCTACCCCATCCTCCAGGCCGCCGACATCCTCATGGTGAAGGGCGACGTCGTGCCCGTCAGCCGTGACCAGGCCTCCCACGTTGAGCTCACCCGCGAGATAGCGCGTCGCTTCAACGCCACCTACGCCCCCGTCTTCCCGGAGCCGGACGCCCCCATAGGCCCCATGCTGATCGGCACCGATGGCCAGGCCAAGGCCAGCAAGTCCATCGGCAACGTTATCCTCCTCTCGGACGACGCCAAGACGGTGGAGAAGCGGGTGAGATCCATGTACACGGACCCGGCCCGCATCCGCGCCGACATCCCCGGCCGCGTCGAGGGCAACCCCCTGTTCCTGTATCACGATTCCTTCAACGACGACACGGCGGAGGTCGACGAGCTCAAGGAGCGCTACCGCAAGGGCAAGGTGGGCGATGTGGAGGTGAAGAAGCGGCTCGCTGCCGCCATCAACCGCTTCCTCGACCCCATCCGCGAGCGTCGCGCCGCCTTCGAGTCACAGCCGGGCCTGGTTGACGAGATCATCCGCGAGGGCTCGGCGCGGGCGCGGGCGGAGTGTCAGCGCACCCTGGCCGAGGCCCGTGAGGCGATGGGCCTCACCTACTTCCGCGACTCCACCACAGTGAAGGTGAGCCGGTGAGCTACCACCCTGACCTGGAGGCGATCCGCGCCCTGGCCGCGTCCCAACCCGACGCCAACCTCGCCCCCGTCTACCGCGACGTCGCCGCCGACCTGGAGACGCCCGTATCCGCCTTCCTGAAGGTGGCCCGCGGCGATCACTCTTTCCTCCTGGAGTCCGTCGAGGGCGGAGAGCGGCTCGCCCGCTACAGCTTCATCGGCACCGAGCCCTACCGCGTCCTCCGCTCCGGCCCCTACGCCCAGCCCAACGAGGGCTCGGACCCCCTCCTCGAGATCGAGCGTGAGCTGGCGCAGTTCAAGCTGGCGCATATCCAGAACGGCCTCCCCCGCTTCACCGGCGGCGCCGTCGGCTTCCTCGCCTACGAGGTCTCGCGCCACTTCGAGCCGCGTATCCCCGTCCCAAAGGCCGACCCCCAGGCCTTCCCCGAGGCGCTGTTCATGTTCACCGATACCATCCTCGTGTTCGATCACCTCAAGCACACCATCAAGGTCGTCTCCCACTGCCGCCTGGACGGCGATGTCGAGGCATCTTACCGGCAGGCCTGCTGGCGCATTGACGAGCTGGTGGAGCGGCTGGCCCGGCCCCTCCCCACCCTTCCCTACCCCATAGCGCCGGCGCCCGCACGTCAGCAGACCACCACCTCCAACACGGAGAAGGAGGAGTTCCTGCGCAAGGTGGAGCGCTGCAAGGAGTACATAGTCGCCGGGGACATCTACCAGGTGCAGATATCACAGCGCTTCCAGCGGCCCACCCACGCCCACCCCTTCTCCGTCTACCGCGCGCTGCGGACCGTCAACCCCTCGCCCTACATGTACTACCTGGCCATGGGCGATGCCCACATCATCGGCGCCTCCCCGGAGATGCTCGTGCGGGTCGAGGACGGCCTGGTCGAGAACCACCCCATCGCCGGCACCCGACGCCGCGGCCGCGACGCCGAGGACGAGCGGCGCATGGAGGAGGAGCTCACCAGCGACGAGAAGGAGCGCGCCGAGCACATCATGCTGGTTGACCTCTCCCGCAACGATGTCGGCCGCATCGCCCAGCCCGGCAGCGTCGCCGTTACGGAGCTGCTGGCCGTGGAGAAGTACTCCCACGTGATGCACCTCGTCTCCCACGTCGTCGGTCGGCTCAAGCCGGGACTCACCTCCTACGATGCCCTTCGCGCCTGCTTCCCCGCTGGCACCGTCACCGGCGCGCCCAAGATCCGCGCCATGGAGATCATCGCCGACCTGGAGAGCGACCGCCGCGGCCCCTACGCCGGCGCCGTCGGCTACTTCGACCTCTCCGGTAACCTGGACACCGCCCTCGCCATCCGCACCATCGTAATGAAGGACGGCGTCGCCCACGCCCAGGCCGCCGGCGGCATCGTCTTCGATAGCGTACCGGAGCTGGAGTACATGGAATCGCAGAACAAGGTGCGCGCCATGCTTCGCGCCATCGACCAGGCGGAGCTTATCGAGGAGGCCGTCCCCAGCGGCAGCCTGGGCTACTAGCGATGATGAGAACCAGAGAACCAGACAGCCGGAGGGTCGCATGTAGCGGCGACCTTCAGGTCGCCAAGGAGGGGTGGGGCCGAAGTCTGAATCCCTTCGGAGGTGTCGCATGATCCTCCTTCTCGATAACTACGACAGCTTCACCTACAACCTCTACCAATACCTCGGCGAACTCGGCGCCCAGGTTGAGGTAGTGCGCAACGATCAGGCCACGGTCGAGGAGCTGGAGGCGATGTCCCCGGAGCGCATCGTCATCTCCCCCGGGCCCTGCACGCCCAAGGAGGCCGGCGTCAGCGTCCCCCTCGTCCGCCACTTCGCCGGTAAGACGCCCATCCTGGGCGTCTGCCTCGGCCTCCAGTCCATCGGCGTCGCCTTCGGCGGTACCGTCGCCGGCGCGGGCGAGATCCTCCACGGCAAGACCTCCATGATCCACCACAAAGGCGAAGGCGTCCTCCGCGGCCTCCCCGACCCGTT
>JADFKX010000150.1 GCA_022564695.1 Chloroflexota bacterium
GGTAATAGGCATTGGTTTGCTCCTGAACTTATTGGTCATCGTGGCCAACGGAGGGTTGATGCCTATCGCTCCCTCCACAATGGAGAGAGCGGGTCTTGAGGACGAGCTGGTGGAGTTGGAGTTGGGCGATTCGGTACCGCAGACCAAGAACGTTCTCCTGGATGAGGGTGATACTCATCTGGAACTGCTATCGGATCGTATTACCTGGGGGTCTGCGGGTCCGGTTCCCGTGTTCAGCATAGGTGATGCTGTCATTGGGTTCGGGCTTATCATTATTCTCGTGGAGTTACTGCTCCCTAAGCTACAGCGGCCGCCACGGGATCGGCTCTCCCCGACTTAGTCGGTTTGGTCGCTGCGGACGAATCCGGGTAACCTTGTGGTGCCCTGACTCGTTTTCCCCTCTGAGGTTGCCCTAACCAGTAGCAGTCGCATGCGGCGGTCGGTAGCATATAGTTCCGGCGTTGGGTGCGAATAGTAAAGGAGAGAGTCAATGGAGCGACCACGAAGAATTCGGTGGTTATGGATTCTTGCCGCGCTAGCCGCATTCGCCGCGGTGGCGTTCGCGGCCTGCAATGGGGATGATGATGATGGTGGGGACGGTGGCGTATCCGGTGACCGCATTGAGGGCGGCAGCATAGTGGTGCAGGGCAACGAGTTCGATTCCCTGGACCCGCACTTCTCGGCCTTCGCCCAAGACATCTCCCTTCAGCGGATGATCTGGCGTGGGCTGTACACCATGGACATTGATAACGTGCCACAGCCGTCCATGGCAGCCGCTCTTCCTGATATCACCGAGGATGGCACTGTCTACACGATCACGCTAAGGGAAGGCCTGCAGTGGTCCGACGGCGACGACCTGCTGGCTGAGGACTTTGTGGCGGGGATTCTCCGCACGTGCAACCCGGACAACGCTGGCCAGTACTTCTATGTGCTGGAGAACCTGGGTGGCTGCTTTGACCACTACACGAACGAGGATGGATTCGATGGCGACCTGGAGAACCTGGTAGGCGTCAAGACGATTGACGACACGACGCTGGAGATCACGCTGGCCACGGCGCAGCCCACGTTCACGATCATCCTCTCTCTGTGGATGACGTTCCCATCGCCGGTGCACCTGCTGCCCAACTCCAGCGACCCCTGGCCCACGGACCCTGACGAGTTGGTCTATAACGGCCCCTACATGCTCACGAGCTACACGCCTGCGGCCGAGGTTACACTGGCGCCCAATCCCAACTGGGCTGCCCCCAACGGCATCAGCCCTACCCTGGACAGCATCACCATCAAGTTCATCGACGACAACGCGGTGGCCAACAACGCCTACCGCACAGGCGAGCTGGTGTTCTCCCAGGTTGACACGACGGTCCTCACCACCGTTGTCAGCGAGTTCGTGGAAGGCGAGGAGTACTTCAAGTTCCTGCAGCCGTCCACCCGCGGACTGGAGATGCAGCTTGATGATCCCACCCTGGCTGACCTGGACGTCAGGCTGGCGCTGTCTCAGGCGATCGACAGGGAGGAGCACAATAGGGTGGCGGCTGACGGCGCCAATGCGCCCAGCACGAGCTGGATCCCGGCCGTCACGAGCGGCGCGGCGCCAGACGCATTCGACGATATCGTCGGGTTCGACCCTGAGTCGGCCGCGCAGCACCTGGCGGACGCCGGCTACCCCAACGGCGAAGGCTTTCCCGATATGAGCATTCTCGTGGGCGACAGCCCGAGCGCTAGAGCTACTGCGGAGTTCCTCCAGCAGAGCTTCAAGACCCACCTGAACATAGATGTGGACATTGAGGTGGTGGACGCGAAGACGCGCTCCTCTCGCTTCAGCAACAAGCAGTTCCAACTGTTCCCCGGCGGCTGGATACAGGACTACCCGGACCCGGAGAACTGGGTGCTGGGGCTGTTCGACACCGGCGGCTCGATCAACATGTACAACTGCAGCGACCCCGACATTGACGATCTGGTGGAGAAGGCCCGCTTCAACACGAACGACGCGGAGCGGATCAGCCAGTATCAGGAGATCAACGAACTCATCGTCACGAGGGTGTGCGGGATCGCTGTTTACTGGCATGAGAACAACCACTACTTGATCAGTCCCAACGTGGTAGGGATGCGTGAGAACATTGCTGGCCAGGACGCATACCAGGCCGGCGACTGGATGGCGGAGGCATGGGGTCTGTCTGAGTAGTTCAACTCGCTAGTGGTAAAGGCGCGGGAGCCCTATTCGGACCCCCGCGCTTTTATTTGTGCGGCGGCTACGTTGGAGCACGGGCTGCGTCTATAATTCAGAGATAGCTATGACGGGCTACATTATTCGCCGTATCCTCTGGATGATCCCTCTTCTGTGGGCGGTGACCACGGTCACTTTCTTCCTGATGCACCTTGTACCGGGTGGCCCCTTTGACCAGGAGAAGCAGCTTCCTCCGGCCGCCCTGGAGAACCTGGAAAAGCGATACAACCTAGACAAGCCGCTGTTCGAGCAGTACGGCCTCTACATTTGGGGCGTGGCGCAGGGCGATCTGGGCATCTCCTTCCGTCAGGACCGCGAGGTGACTGACATCCTGCGGGATGGTTTCTGGGTTTCCGCTCAGTTGGGGCTTATCACCTTCGCCTTCGCTATGGTTGTGGGGATGTTCCTGGGGGTGTTCTCCGCTCTCAACCAGAACAACTTTTTGGATTACGTGGGGGTGTTCTTCGCCACGGTGGGCGCATCTATGCCGAACTTCATCGCCGCCACTCTGCTTGTGCTCATTTTTTCCGTGCAGCTAGGCTGGTTTGATGTATTGGGCTGGGAGTTTGGGAATTACAGGAAGATGGTCTTACCGGTGCTTTCCCTGGGGCTTCTGCCTGCGGCATACGTGGCGCGGATCACCAGGGCCAGTATGTTGGAGGTTTTGGGTCAGGATTACATCCGCACGGCGAGGGCTAAGGGTTTGAGGGAGCGGGTGGTGGTGCTCCGGCACGCCGTGAAGAACGCCATGATTCCGGTGCTGACGGTGGCCGGCCCTATCTTCGCAATCCTGGTGACCGGGTCGTTTATCGTGGAGCGTATCTTCCAGATCAACGGCGTCGGCCGGCCATTCGTGGATGCGGTGTTTCGCCGCGACTACGGAGTGATCATGGGCACCACTATCTTCTACGCCACCGTAGTAGCGATCGCAAACTTGGTGGTGGACATCCTTTACGCGGCGGTAGATCCCCGCATCAGGTATCAGTAGGTGAGATGGCTGAATCGGGGGTAGCCGGCTTAGAGGAGTTCGAAGAGGCCGCCAGCAGGCGAGAGCGGGGGCTGTGGTCGGACGCTTTCCGGCGGCTGATTCGCAATCGCCTGGCCATGGGCGCCCTGGTCATCCTGGTCCTCCTTGGTATCCTGGCGGTGACCGGGAACACCATCGGGTGGGTGCAGCGCTACGACCCGGCGTTCGATTATGACCGGTCGGCGTTGAAGGAAGGGCCCAGTCTGGACCACTTCTTTGGTACGGATAACCTGGGACGGGACAACTGGTCACGGGTGCTGCAGGGGCTGCTGATCTCCCTGCAGGTGGGCCTGGGGGTGCAGGGGATTGTGGTGGTTATCGGCCTGCTGGTGGGCGGCACTGCGGCCCTATCCGGTCGCTTGGGCGACAACATCCTCATGCGGTTCACGGACCTGGCTTACGCCTTTCCAGATCTGCTGTTCATCATCCTCATAAGGGCCGTTCTGTTTGGGCGGGACTGGCCCATCATCGGAAACGAACGGCTGTTAGTGATCTTCGCCATCTCATTTGTGAGCTGGACGACGGTGGCGCGTCTTGTGCGGGGGCAGATGCTATCGCTGGCGGAGCGGGACTACGTGATAGCGGCCCGCGCCATGGGGGCGACGCAGAGGCGCATCGTGTTTCAGCACATGCTGCCGAACACGTTGGGCCCGGTCATCGTGGCCATCACGTTCGGCATCCCTATCGCCATCTTCGCGGAGGCAGTCCTCGCCTTCATCGGCTTCGGGCTGTCGCCGCCGACGGCGAGCCTGGGCACTCTGGTGGAGTCAGGCTACCGGTTTATCATCGAAACGGAGTGGATGCTGATCCCACCGGCTGTGGTGATCGCTCTTCTGATGCTCTGCTTCACGTTTGTCGGCGATGGGTTGCGGGACGCTCTGGATCCGCGCGCGCACTAGGTTTGCGACGGTGGATCTAGCCGCCGGAGGTCTGGCTGGTCCAGGCGGCTAGGTCGAGAGGGCGACGGGAAATATGTCGATGGCTATTCGCCCAGGCCGGGCTCGGTCATCTTCGTCGGGTCCAGGATGCGGTCGAGGTCTTCGTCCGAGAGGTCCGTCTTCTCGCGCGCCACCTCGCGGACGGTGCGGCCGCTGGCGGCGGCCTCTTTGGCGATAGCGGTGGCGGCGTCGTAGCCGATGACCGGCGCCAGGGCGGTGGCGATGGCGAGGCCCCGCGCCACTGTCTGAGGGCCGCGCTCTGTGGCGTGCAGCCCTTCGATGCACCGTTCGCTGAAGTTGGCGGCGCCGGCTGCCAGCAGCTCGATGCTTTCCAGCAGGTTGTGGGCGGCCACAGGCATCATCGTGTTGAGCTCGAAGTAGCCGCCCTGGGCGGCGACGCTGACGGCGGCGTCG
Source organism: Chloroflexota bacterium (assembly GCA_022564695.1). Lineage (GTDB taxonomy): Bacteria > Chloroflexota > Dehalococcoidia > SM23-28-2 > RBG-16-64-32 > JADFNQ01. The sequence goes on from JADFKX010000150.1 coordinate 4,604, forward strand.
TTGCCGATGACCTGGGCGGCCACCTGGATGAGCGACTCAGCGATGACGGGGTTGACCTTGCCGGGCATGATGGAGCTGCCGGGCTGCACTTCCGGCAACGCCAGCTCGCCCAGGCCGGCGCGGGGGCCCGAGCCCAGCCAGCGGATGTCGTTGGCGATCTTCATCAGGCTGACGGCGATGGTGCGCAGGCTGCCGCTGGTCTCAAGCACTGCGTCCAGCGTGTTCTGGGCCTGGAAGTGGTTGTCCGTTTCGTGGATGGTGACGGCCAGCTCCTGTGAGAGGACGGCGCAGACGCGGGAGGCGAACTGCGGGTGGGTGTTGACGCCGGTGCCGACGGCGGTGCCGCCGAGGGCGACCTCCGAGAGCTCTTCCTGGGCGCGGCGCAGGCGGCGCACGCTGCGCTCCGCCTGCCCAGCGTAGCCGAGGAGTTCCTGGCCGAGCCGGATGGGGGTGGCGTCCTGAAGGTGTGTGCGGCCGGTCTTGACGACGCCCCAGAGCTCCTTCGACTTGACCTCCAGCGC
>JADFKX010000151.1 GCA_022564695.1 Chloroflexota bacterium
GCTCTCTGCCGTCTCTATTGATTGGAGAGGCAGTTATTATGTCATTCGACCTCAATGCACACGAAGTCACAGTCCGCGCCGTTCTAGCTGAGAAGGATCGAGAAGTGCGGGCAAGCCTCCGCGCCGGCGAGGCCGGGCATGCCCCTCTGGGTATGAGGGCTATCTTCGCTGGCCGCCTGGCTCGTCTCGCCATTCGGGTGGATAGTGAGGCTGCCCGATCATGGCTGTCCCCAGAGGGGCATACTCCCCTTACCGGCGGATCGCACAGCTAGGTATCCCTTCCCCCTGCCGCGTCCCTCTGTCCAGCGCCGCATCGGCCGCTCGCGCTCCTGCATGGTGAATACAGCATAGCGCACCGCCATCAAGCGTTAACAAATCTGTGCGTATATTCGTAAATATGGGCACGGGCCGCACCCTGGGGAGGGCGGATCATGAGCTACGTACGATCTTCATTCATCGCCCTCGTCGCGGGCGGCTGGTACGCGCGCCGCGCACGTTAGGGCAGACGGCTGCGTTAGAGGGCAAGGAAAAGCGCCCTCGAGCCCAATCTACTGCGGGGGTGCGGCGACGAGACTTCGAGAACGCTAGTCATATAAACGCAGGTGGGGTGGAAACGTTACAACCGGTTAGGGTAGGGGCTACCTTATAACGTTGCCCGCCTTTCGGAAGGCTCTCGGAACGGAGCATCACACTCCGCAAAGCGGCCGCATGACCGGGGCCAGGATACCTCTGCGGCTCACTTGCTACGACCGTAACCGGTCGCTGTTGGGGTGGGGCCAGGTCTGAACGGAGTTCAGGGGTGGGCCGGACGGGATAGATAACGCCGGGGTGGGGTGGAAAACAGCAGCCCCTTTTGGCCAATCGCCCTACATGAACTCGTAGCCACCCATGATCCCCGGCGGCTCCTGGTCCGTGATCACGTTCACGCAGGCCGGCTTGCCGGAGGCGAACGCCCGCTCTATGGCGGGTCTGATCTCGTCCGGCTTTGTGACGAACTCGCCGTGGCCGCCCAGCCCCTCCACCACCTTGTCGTAGCGGGCGCTGTCACCGAGAATGGTGGCGATCACCCGCTCCTTGCCGTACATCGCCCGCTGGCCCACCTTGATCTGCCCCCACTGACGGTCGTTCCCCACTACCGATACCACCGGCATGTTGAAGCGCACGAACGTATCGAACTCGAAGCCGTTGAGGCCGAACGCCCCGTCGCCGTTAACCATGAGGATGCGCTTGTCCGGGTAGACGCTGTTGATCGCCATGCAGAAGCCGGTACCCACGCCCAGCGTGCCCATCGGGCCGGGGTCATACCACTGGCCGGGGTTGTTAATCGGCAGGATGCGAGAAGCCTGGCTGACGATGTCGCCGCCGTCGCCGACCACGATCGTGTTGTCGTCCACAAACTCCGCTATCTCGCGGCACAGGCGCAGCGGGTGAATCGGCTCGCGGTCGGAGTTCATCCACTCCTCCATCTGGGCGCGGATCTTGTTCTCGCCCTCGCGGAGGCCGGTGAGCCACTCCTTGTGATCGGCCTGGGTGCCCTCCAGCTCGCCGATGAGCATCTCCAGCGCCGCCTTCGCGTCGCCCTCGATCGCCACGTCGATGTCGCGGTTGCGGGCCAGCTCCTGGGGGTCCGTGTCCACCTGGATCGTGCGCGCCTCCGGGTTGAACCGCTTGCCGTAGGAGAGGCGGAAGTCCAGGGGCGTGCCCAGGACGACGATGGCGTCCGCCTTGCCCAGGGCGTTGCGCCGCGTGCGCGAGAAGAACAGCGGGTGCTCCTGGCTTATGGAGCCGCGGCCCATAGCGTTCAGGTACAGCGGCGCCTGCGCAACCTCGACGAACTGCCGCAGCTCCTCGTGGGCGTTCTGCCAGTAGATCGCGGAGCCCGCCATGATCAGCGGACGCTCCGCCTTGGCGATGATCTCAGCCGCACTCTTGATCGACTTCGGGTCCGGGTAGACGCGTCCCTGGGGCCGGTAGCTCTTCGGGAAATAGACGTCCTTCTCCTCCACCTTGCGGAAAAGCACGTCCGTGGGGATCTCCAGGAAGACGGGCCCCTGGCGGCCGGTGAGGGCGGCGCGGAAGGCGGAGGCGATGTACTCCGGGATGCGCGCCGTATCGTAGACGCAGCGTGTCCACTTGGTGATGGGGCGCAGCAGCTCCACCTGGTCCATCTCCTGAAGAGCGCCCATCTCGAACCGCATCAACGGGCTGCGACCGGCGATGACAAGCAGCGGTGAGCGGTTCTGATAGGCGTTAGCGATGGCGGTCACGCAGTCGGTGACGCCGGGACCGGCGGTGACCACCGCCACGCCGCAGCGCCGGGTGGCCCGTGACCAGCCCTCGGCGGCGTGGCCGGCAACCTGCTCGTGGCGGACATCAATCACCCTGATCTCTTCGTCCAGGCAAGCGTCGTAGATCGCCTGCACGTGGCCGCCGCAGAGCGTGAAGATCGTGTCGACGCCTTCCAGCTTGATGGCGCGGGCGACGAGGTCGCCTCCGTCAACCAGGGCCATGGGGGCCTCCTCAGCTAATCGAAACTATGATTCGGGGCTCGCGGGGCTCGCCGCTGAGCTTGCCTGCCAGCCGTTAGGGGCTATCGCAAATAGTAGCGGATAGCGGATGGGGATACAACTTCGTGGCTGGCTCAACGCTACGGCGTCAGCACCACTCGCCCGAACACCTGACGGCTCTCGATGTGGGCGTGCGCGGCGGCCGCCTCCGAGAGCGGATACGTCCGGTCGATGACAACACGGAGCGTTCCTTCGGCCACCTTTCGGAGAAGCTCCTCCACCATTGGGCGGGCGCGCTGAGGCTCGAACATTAGAACGCCGCCGAAGAAGACGCTCGTGAGCGTCCGGCTCATCTCGCTCAGGGTGCTGATGTCCAGCCGGTGGTCCTCAGGCCGTCCGGCGTTACCCACCTGTATCACGCGGCCGCGATAGCCGGTGGCCGCCACGCTCCCCGGTAGCGTCGTGCCCACGGAGTCCACGACCAGATCGACTCCGCGACCGCCGGAGAGCTTTCTGGCGCGGGCGACGAAGTCTTCGGTCTTGTAGTTGATGCCGTGGTCCAGCCCAAACTCCTTCAGCCGCTCCAACTTCTCGTCGCTGGAGGCCGTCGCCAGGACAGTGGCGCCCGCCCCCTTGGCGAGCTGGATGGCCGCCAGGCCCACGCCGCCAGCGCCCGCCTGAATCAGTACCGTCTCCCCGGCTTTCAGCCTTCCGAACTCGAACAGACACTCGTGAGCAGTCCCGAACGGGATGGGCACGCAGGCGGCCGCCTTCAACTCCATCCCATCTGGGACGGGCCAGGTCTGCATCGCGGCCACCGCTACCTGGGACGCGTGCGATCCGAACGGCATGACGGCCACTACCTGCTGACCTACGGTGCGGTCGGTCACGTTCGCGCCGGCTTCACGGATCACACCCGCGCACTGGTAGCCGACGATATGGGGGCGAGAGGGCATGTCGCCCCCGGCGCGGTTGAGGACATCGCCGCCCTCAATGCTTATCGCCTTGACGTCGATGACGACGCCTCCGGGCTGGCACGCCGGGTCGGGCACATCCTCATAGCGAAAGACGTCAGGGTCGCCGGTCTCATAGTAGACGGCTGCTTTCACGCTGAATTCCTTCCTAGCTGGTCTGCTCAATCTCCTCGATGCCCAGCGCCTCCAGCGTCCCCTCCTCCGCCTCGCGTAAGGCGACGATCAGCTCGCGGTCCAGGTGGGAGCTCTCACTGACGATGGAGTGCAGGCGATCCGAGTGGGAGATGCTGCCCTGGAAATTGCCGCAGCGGTACGCCCCCACCTGGGCGGCGAGTGCGGCGTCTGCCTCGGCGGCGCAGGCCAGCAAGCGAACGAGCAGTCCGTGGGCGTTGCGTAGATCCTTTGGCGGCTCGGCGGACTCAAGCCGGCCTCGTAGTCTGCCCAGCGCCGCGCCGCGGCTACGGGCCAGATACTCCTCCAGAGACTCGTCCGGTCGCCTGCCGCTATCTGTGGGCGGCTCGTCCGCACGGCCACCGTGGAGGGTAGCGTAGGCGTCCCGGAACAGCGGCCCGTAGTCAGAGAGGCTGGTCATGACGGCAGTATAACAGGCCGTCAGTGCGCTGCCACTGCGGGCAGCCCTACAGAAAGGGCTGGCGTCTGCCACCCCTGCCGTGTGGCCTTAGTCGGTGGTCGCTCTGCGAGGGCCTATGTGACTATGGCGAACACGACTGAGTAGATCACCACTTGCGCCAGCAAGCTGACCACAGCGGTGGCTATGGCTCTCCACGTGTCGAAGTCCAGCGCCTGACGGATGGCGATGACCGTGGTAAACAACAGCCAGATGAAAACAGCCAACCCAACGATGATGCCAACGACCGGAATGACCACGAGGATCATGAGGACTCTGGGGGAGTTAGCGAAGCCGAGGGTGCGTAGAAGCTGGCCCCACGTAGCCTCAGTATGCGGCCCCTTGAAGATGTTCGTGCCCACCCAGTAGGCGATGAACGCGTACACCGCCCAGCCAACCAGTGACGCGACAACCCCCACGACGAGACCGGCGATGCCGCCGGAGAGCGCGCCGATCCCACCGGCGATCGCGCCCAGCACAACGACCAGCATCGCCTGGCCGGTCGCCGACTGGTCGTGCTCCACCTCTTCGTATAGTTGCGGATCCAATCTGGCCGCGCGGATCATGCGGTCGATTATTGACTTCTGACCTGTGGCTTCAAGCATAGCTACCTCCGATAGATACGATTACGACTATGTAGAACGCATCCGCTCGATAGATGGTTACACTTGCGATGAAGGGGCACGGGCGGAAATGCCAACGAAAATGGTGGACAGAAAAGCCGCGCTGCCCAAGGGGGGTACCATTGAGGAGGGGTGACCTCACTGCCCACCGTAAGGATTCTCCTCCCGACGTGAGTTATTGTCAACCACTATCGGGCCGCTGGGGCGCCTTTTGGCTCTACTGGAGCGCGCCCGCTACCATCAAGTCTGCGACCTCTTCGTCGGAGAGGCCCAGTATCTCCTTGCACACGTACTCCGTGTGCTCGCCCAGCAGCGGCGCTGGCGACCGCAGCTTCCCCGGCGTCGCCGATAGCTTGAGCGGCGGGCCGTCATAGGCCGTATGGC
>JADFKX010000152.1 GCA_022564695.1 Chloroflexota bacterium
CTATCGGGCGGTGCAGGACTACTTCGAGTGCGAGTCTCTGGGGGCGCTGACGGTGAAGGGGAAAGCGGAGCCGGTGGTGGCCTACCGGGTGGTGCGGGAGACGGCGGTGCGCACCCGCTTCGAGGCGGCGGCGGAGCGGGGCCTCACCCCCTTCGTTGGCCGCGACCAGGAGCAGACGGTGCTCAGGGGCTATCTGGAGCAGGCGAAGCGGGGCCAGGGGCAGGTGGTGTTCGTCTCCGGCGAGGCGGGCATCGGCAAGTCCCGCCTGCTGCTGGAGTTCCGCCGCTCTACCCTGGACGAGGGCGTCACCTGGCTGGAGGGCCATTGCAGCTCCTACGGCAAGAACATCCCCTACCTACCTGCCATCGACATCCTGAAGCGCAACTTCGACGTGCAGGAGGGCGACAACGACGCCGCCATCATCGGCAAGGTTGACGAGGGCACCGCCGGCTGGGACGAGGCGGCAAGAGCCACCGTCCCCTACCTGAAGTACCTGCTAAACGTGGATCCCGGCGACCCGACCGTCAACACCATGAACCCGATGGAGCGGCGGGCCGGCATCTTCGACGGCCTGCGGGCGCTACTCCTTCAGGAGAGCCGGCGGCAGCCTCTGGTGGTTGTCTTGGAGGACCTCCACTGGATCGACGAGAAGTCGGAGGAGGCGCTGGCCGCCTTGGTGGACGTCGTCGCGTCGGCGCCTGTGCTGCTTGTCCTCACCTACCGGCCCGGCTACGCTCACTCCCTGGGCGAGCGCACCTACTACAGCCGCCTGGCCCTGGGCCACCTGCCGCCTGAGGAGAGCGCGGCCATGGCGGAGCGGGTGCTCCAGGTAGCCACGCTACCCGAGCAGCTCCGGGAAGTGATCACCGGCAAGGCCGAGGGCAACCCGTTCTACATCGAGGAGGTCACCAAGTCTCTGGTCGAGTCCGGCGTTCTCCGCAAGACCAACGGCAGCTACTCCCTGGAGCGGCCCGCCGAACAGGTCCGCGTGCCCGACACCATCCAGGAGGTGATCCTCAGTCGTATCGACCGGCTGGAGCGACGCGCCAAGGAGGCGATCCAACTCGCCTCCGTCATCGGCCGCGAGTTCACGGTGCGGCTGCTAAACCGCATCTCGGACGTTGAGACGAAGCTGGACGACCCGCTGGGCGAGCTGAAGGCGCTGGAGCTGATCTACGAGAAAACGTACTTCCCCGAGCTGTCCTACATGTTCAAGCACGCCCTCACCCACGACGTGGCCTACTCCACGCTGCTGCTGGAGCGGCGTAAGGCGTTGCACAGCATCGTGGCCGCGGCGATCGAGGAGCTGTACAGCGACCGGCTGCCGGAGCAGTACGAGGCGCTGGCCCACCACTACTACGAGGGGCAGCAGTGGGAAAAGGCCCTGGACTACCTGGTGAAGGCGGGCGACAAGGCGGCGGCCGCCTTCGCCAACCAGGATGCGCTGGACTATTACGACCGGGCCCTGGAGGTGTGCGACAGGCTGGGCGAGCCAGCCCTTGAGACAGCCGCATCCGTGGCCCAGAGCCGGGCCTTCGTCAACTTCACCATCGGGGAGTTTCCCGACGGCATCGCTGACCTTGAGCGGTTGCTGGCGGCAGCCCGCGGCCTGGGGGACCGCCACCTGGAGGGGATGGCCCTGGCCTACCGAGGGCTGTTCGAGAACGAGGAGCACGATTTTGAGAAGGCTCAAGATACCCTGCAAGCAGCGCTCGCCATCGGGCAGGAGATCGGGGACAACGAGGTAGCCTTCATGTCCCAAGTGGGGCTTGCCGAGCTTTTCTACGTGACCAACCGACGTGCAGAGGCGGAAGCTTTGGCAGCCGCCGCCGAGAAGCTGGCTCCCGCCGCCTCTGATGCACTTGCTCTAGGCTATTGGGGCCTCTTTCACAGTATCTCCGCAAACTGGGCCGGCCGCTTCGATGAAGCCATTCACAGGATGCACGGGGCCTGGAGGTCCACCGCGGACCAGATGGCGGCCATGGCCGTGTTCGCAGACTGGTGCGAAGCGCTGGCGATGGGCGGAAGGGGAGACTACGATGAGGCGCTCCAAGCCCTCCGCGATTTAGTTTCTACCTGCGACCGGATCGGCGAGGTCCAGGTTCGCGCCCGAGCCCTGAATACCATCGGCTGGATCTGTGGTGAGCTGCAGGATCACCTCAACGCGATAGAGTGGGACAAGCGCGGGGTGGAAGCCGCAGTCGAGCAGAATAGGCCCGACCCCGAGTTCGAGAACAACGCCCGGCTGAACCTGGGGGACAGCCTGGTGGCGCTGGGCCGCCTGGACGAGGCCGAGGAGCAGTACAAGATGGTAGAGCGGGTAGCGCGCAACCCACTGCCACCGGAGCTCTGGATGCTATGGCGCTACTCCGAGCACCTGTTCCACAGCTACGGTGAGCTGTGTCTGGCCCGCGGCGACCACGCCAAAGCCCTCACTTACGCCGACGAGTGCCTGCAACTGGCGGAGCCGAACGACAGCAAGAAGAACATCGTCAAGGGCCGGCGGCTGCGGGGGCAGGCGCTGCTGGCCCAGGGCAAGCTGTCGGAGGCGGAGCAGGAGCTGGCGACCGCCCTGGAGATCGCGAAGGAGATCGGCAACCCGCCGCAGCTCTGGAAGACGTACGTCGCCCTGGGCGACCTGTGCCAGGCGCAGAGGAAAACGAAGGACGCCCGCCAGGCCTACGGCGAAGCGCTATCGGTCATCGATGGCGTGGCCGCAGACCTGACAGACGAGTCGCTCAAGGAGACCTTTCTCGGCTCGCCGCACGTGCAAGAGATTCGAGCCAAGGGTTCCAGCTAGTATGGTTTGCGGGAACAGTGACACCGGTCACAGCGCAGCCGCCGCAGGGGCTGTACTCTAGCGCAAGTCGTCCCAGAGCAGGAGGTAATAATGCAACAGCAGATCGACGGGCAGCGAGTTCAAGAGTTCGCGGGGCAGTTGATGGGCCTCTACACCGGCAGCATGCTCAGCTTCATGGTGGACCTTGGCTACAAGACGGGGCTGTTCGAAGCGGCGGCGAAGGGGCCGGGCACCAGCCAGGAGATCGCGGAGCGGGCCGGCCTGAACGAACGCTACGTGCGGGAGTGGCTGGGCGCCATGACAACCGGCAGCATCTTCAATTACGATGCCGCCTCCGGCGCCTATTCCCTGCCAGCGGAGCACGCCATCTGTCTCACCGGCGAAACCGGTTTCAATCTAGCGCCTATGAGCCAGATACTTGCGCACCTGGGAAAGCACGTCCACAAGATTGCAGATGCCTTCGAGAACGGCGGCGGCGTACCCTACTCTGAGTTCCGACCGGAGTTCACCGAAGTGATGGACAGCATGGGCCGGCGCCGCTACGACGCGCTGCTCGTCAGCGGCTACCTGCCGGCAGCCAACGGCCTCCAGGAACAGCTCCAGAGGGGCATCCGCGCAGCCGATATCGGCTGCGGCAGCGGCCACTGCGTCAATATCATGGCGCGGGAGTATCCTAACTCTACCTTCGTCGGATACGACATCGCAGAGGACGCCATCGCTAAGGGGAACGCGGAGGCGAAAGAGATGGGGCTATCGAACGCACGCTTCGAGGTTCTCGATGTCACGGAGATTCCTTCCGAGCCGAAGTTCGACCTTATCACGGCGTTTGACGCCATCCACGACCAGGTGGACCCCGCGACCGTCTTGCGGCGGGTGAGCGAGGCGCTGGCCCCGGACGGCACGTTCCTGATGATCGATATCAAGGCCTCCAGCAACGTTGAGGAGAACGTTGGCAACCCGACAGCGCCGTTCCTCTACGGGATCAGTGTCATGCACTGCATGACGGTCTCGCTGGCCCACGACGGGGCCGGGCTGGGCACTGTGTGGGGCGAGCAGGTGGCGCGGCGCATGCTGGCGGAGGCTGGCTTCACCAGGGTGGAGATGTCGGACGCACCAGACCCGTTGAACAGCATCTACGTCTGCCGAGAGTAAGCTCGACAGACGAGTCGGCAATACAGCACACCGCGGCTACTGTGGACGCTTGGAAGCACCGACCTCAAGCGGGCGTGTCCATTTCACAAGCGTACCGCGCGAACTCGTGCGGTCGGACGAGCCGTAATATCCACTTAGTGAACTCATCCAGGTGTCTTCCGAGCAAGTCCTTGGTTTCTTCGTCAATCAGATTACCTTCCGAGTCGAACCGCGGAGGGGCGAATGCTTGGACTAGCACTCCCGGCTTGACCATCACCACTGAACCAGTCTCCGCAAGGATCTCCCGAAGTTGCATCTGGGCACGGGCAGTCCCTGCTCTCCCACCCGCGCCTATAATCGTCGCGGGTTTACCCATCAATGATCCCTCCTCCCTGTCCCGCGAAGCCCAATCGATCGCATTCTTTAGCGCTCCCGAGGTACCCCAGTTGTATTCTGGGGTAGCGAACAGCACAGCATCGGCATCGCGTATGGCTGACTTAAGCGCTATAACCGACTCAGGATCACCTTGAGCCTCGACGTCCCCGTTGTAGAAAGGGAGATCTATTATGTCAAAGATCGTTATCTCCATTCGTTCAGGAGCGATCTGCTGCGCGGCCCGCAACAGTCCGCTATTAAATGACGCTTTGCGAAGGCTGCCGGAGATGCCCAAGACCCGGAGATGTGTGTCGCTGTTCATTTCGTCTCCCTTCTTTCGTGTTCATGCTCGTCGATCTGGCGATATATGGCGACCTCGCATCTTAGTGGAGGCCTGCGCCGATTAGACGTACCTAGGTGGGTTCGACTACGTTGACGCTAAAGTTCATTGCTTCCAGAAATTCCCGTGGCTCGACGACCTGCCACGGCGCACATGCCCCCACCGCCTCGATCGAGCCCTGGGCCATACGGGTCGCGAGCTCGGCCAGCGCCTCAGCGGTGAAGCCGTAGCCGTCCCGGCCCTCGATGAGGACCGCCTGGCGGCGGCCATCCAGCGCCTTCGCCTCGACGTGACAAGCCACTCGCGCCTGGCTCTCGCTCTCGCCGGGCGCCGCCGGCCCGCGCTCCGCAGCTCTGAGAAGAAGCCCTAAGACGCCGGGGATGCCAACCAGGCGGGTGATGATCG
>JADFKX010000153.1 GCA_022564695.1 Chloroflexota bacterium
CGAGCATCACTTTCTGCCCTTTCACGGCCAGGCCCACGTGGGCTACGTACCGAAGGGGCGCATCGTTGGCGCCAGCAAGATCGCCCGTGTGGTCGATATTCTAGCCCGCCGTCCACAGTTGCAGGAACGCCTCACCGGCCAGGTAGCGGACGCCATTACGGAGGGGCTATCGCCGGACGGCGTGGCCGTGGTGATTGAGGCGGAGCACCTGTGCATGACCATGAGGGGCGTGCAGAAGCCCGGCACCACCCTTATCACCTCCGCCACCAGGGGCGCTTTCCGCCGTCGCGCCGTCACGCGCGCTGAGTTCCTGGCTCTGGTAAGAGGGGCCTAGGGTGGTATCCAGCGTGGGATACAGCGTGACTAGGGAGGAGCTGGAGCCTGCCTTCAGCGAGGAATGGCGGGCGCTGCTGGCCCGCGCCAGCGTGAACAAGCTGTTCGCATCCCCTACCTGGCTGCGCGTATGGTGGCAAGAGTTCGGCGACGGGCGTGAGCTCATCCTGCTCTCGGTGAGGAACGGCGGGGAGCTGGTAGGCGTGGCGCCGTTGATGCGCGATGGCGACCGTCTCAGCTTCGCCGGCGACACCGCGATATGCGACTATATGGACTTCATCGCCGCCGCGGGCGAAGAGGAGGCTGTGCTGTCAGCGGTGCTGCGCAGCCTGGGCGAGGAGCCCTGGCAGGAGCTTGTCCTGTGGGCCGTCCCTGACGGGTCTCCCACCCTGGAGGCGTTGAAGGCCGTGTCGCCGCGGTTCGACCTGAGGGTGGATATCGAAACTGAGGATGTCTGTCCACAGCTTGACCTGCCCTCCACCTGGAGCGACTATCTGGCGGCCCTAAACAAGAAGGACCGGCACGAGCTGCGCCGCAAGCTGCGTAAGCTTGGGCAGGCCGGCGAAGTCGAACTGGAGACGGTCGACGAGCCGGCGGCCGTGGTGGCGGCGTTGGATGACTTCCTGCGCCTGTATCGCGAAGGCCGCTCCGATAAGGCGGCCTTCATGACTGAGCAGATGGAGCGCTTCTTCCGCGCTATCGTCTCCGCCCTGGCCGCCGAGGGGAGGGTTGAACTCATCTTCCTCAACCTGGGCGGCGTGCGGGTGGCCGCCGTCCTCTGCTTCTGCGAGGGTGGAGAGTCGCTTCTCTACAACAGCGGCTACGACCCGAACTACGCCTACCTCTCGGTGGGGCTCCTCTCCAAAGCGCTCGCATTACGGAAGGCTATCGAGGAGGGGAAGAGCCGGTTCGACTTTCTGCGCGGGCATGAGCCCTACAAGTATGACCTGGGCGCCAAGGACGTTCCGGTGTATCGATGTACGGTGCGCCGAAAGTGACGGATGTATTATCATTGAGTGACGCATGTGTAACATAGCGGTTATCTCCGTCCACACCTCGCCCCTTGCCCGCCCCGGCACCCGCGATAGCGGTGGCATGAACGTCTACATGCGTGAGCTGAGTCGGCAGCTCTGCCGCCGCGCCCACACAATGGACATCTTCACCCGCCGCACTGATCCGGACACGCCCCAGGTGGTGGAGATCGATAGTCGAACGCGGGTCATCCAGATTGAGGCGGGGCCGTTGGATGCGGCGAAGGTATCGCTGAAGCAATACCTGCCGGAGTTCCGCAGCGGCGTCATCCGCTTCCAGGAGGAGCAGGGGCGCTGCTATGACCTTGTCCATAGCCACTACTGGCTCTCCGGCTGGGTAGGACAGGCGCTCAAGGTCCGCTGGAACGTCCCCCACGTCATCATGTTCCACACCCTGGGCGAAGTGAAGAACCGTGCCCACCTCAGTGAGCACGAGCCCGATTATCGTATCGCCGGGGAGCGGCTGGTCGCTCAGGGCGCCGACCGTGTCATCTGCGCCAGCGAGGGCGAACGTCGGGCGCTGATCGAGTTCTACGGCGTGTCCCCGGAGCGAACTGTGCAGGTACCCTGCGGCGTGGACACGGACCATTTCCGCCCCATGCCACGCGGTGCCGCACGCCGCGAGCTGGGCCTGTCCCAGGACGAGCCCTTGGTCCTTTACGTGGGCCGTATCGAGCCCCTGAAAGGTATCGATATCCTCCTGCGCGCAGCCGCCGAGACGGAGGGCCACTTTCGTCTTCTCGTCGTTGGCGGTGACGGCAAGGAAGCCCGTCGCAAGGCAGAGCTGCAGCAGCTCGCGGACGAGCTGGGCATCGCCGGGCGCGTCGTGTTCCGAGACGCAGTCCCGCACGAGCAGTTGCCGCTCTACTACAACGCCGCCGATATTTGCGTCGTCCCCTCCTACTACGAGAGCTTCGGCCTCGTGGCCGTGGAGGCGATGGCCTGCGGCGTCCCGGTGGTGGCGTCCCGGGTCGGCGGGCTCATGGAGACCGTACGACACGGCGAGACCGGCTATCTGGTGTCGCGGCGCTGTCCGGAACCGTTCGCGGAGCGGCTGGAGCTTCTGTTGGACAACGAGCCCCTTCGTCACAGCCTGGGCCGTATGGCCCGCTCCGCCGTGGAGCGCTTCCGTTGGGCGGAGGTCGCCAGCCAGGTGGAAGACGTCTACCATGAGCTAGTCTCCGAGTACAGGGGCGTCGCCGTTGGCGCGCACGTGGCCTAGAACCGTCCTGGCGTGAGCGAACCCAAACGAGCCCTGGTCATCGTCGCCCACCCGGACGATGCGGAGTTTCTCTGCGCCGGCAGCGTGGCTCGCTGGGTGTCGGAGGGCTGGGACGTTGGGTACGTCCTCGTCACCTCCGGTGACAAGGGGAGCCGCGATGAGGAGATGACCAGCGAGCGGCTGGCCAAGATCCGAGAGGAGGAGCAGCGCGCCGCCGCTAAGGTGTTGGGCGTCAGCACGTGCGTCTTCCTGGGCTACCCGGACGGTTTCGTGGAGGACACGGCGGAGCTGCGGGGGGAGCTGGTGCGAGAGATCCGTCGTTTCAAGCCGGACGTTGTGGTCACCTGGGACCCGTATCGTATCGGCCATAACCACCGCGATCACCGGCTCACCGGCCAGGCCGCCCTGGACGCCGCGTACCCGCTCTCACGCTCCCACCTCTACTATCCGGAGCAGCTTGCGGAGGGGCTGGAGCCGCACCGGGCGAAGGAAGCTCTCCTTGCTGGGAGCGACCGGGCTAACTACCATGTGGACGTAAGCGATTTCTTTCGCAAGAAGATGAAGGCCCTCCGCTGCCACAAGAGTCAATTAGGCCGCTATCCGTTCAGCGAGGTTCGCAAACGGGTGCGACAACGTATGGCGGAGGTGGGCAAGGAGGCCGGTTTCAAGCTGGCCGAGGCGTTTCACCGCTTAGAGTGGAGATAGGGACGGAATGGAAGCGCTTTCGCTGACGACGTTCTGGCTGGCCCTGGGCCTGACGGCAGGGGCTGTAATCTTCTACTGGGGCCACTCCTTCGGCGTGCGGGTCGTCTTGCGTCGCCTGGCCACAAACGGCGATGGCGGCGTGGCCGTCGCTACCTTCGAGCGGCTGCCTGATTCGCTGGGGTGGCTGGCGAGTCTGGCCACCTGGGCGGCGGCGGCTGTCCTGACGATATCGCTGTTCGCCCGCTGGCAGGCGGTGGGCCACGCCCCCTGGTCCAATATGTGGGAGTTCACCGTCGCCTTCGCCGGCGGCGTCATGCTGTTCTACATCGTTTTCGAGCGCTGGTACGGCCAGAGGGCCCTCGGCGCCTTTATCCTGCCGGTGGTGCTGGGCCTTATGGCTGTCGCCGCCGCCTTCTTCCCTTCCGACGTGAATCCTCTGGTGCCTGCCCTCCAGAATCAGGACCTCCTGGCCATTCACGTGGCCACGATGATTCTGGCCTACAGCGCCCTCAGCGTCTCCTTTGGCGCCGGCGTCATGTACCTTGTTCAAGGCGGTGACAGGAACCGATTCTCGCGCTTGCCCAAGGCAGGGCTTCTGGACGAGATCGGCTACCGCTCGGTGATGGTGGGGTTTCCGCTGCTGGCGCTGGGGATAGCGCTGGGTGCGTACTGGGGCAACTCCGCCTGGGGCCGTTACTGGGGTTGGGATCCCAAGGAGACCTCAGCCCTGGTGACCTGGCTGATCTACGCCGCCTACCTGCATACCCGCGGTCTGCGCGGCTGGACGGGGCAGAGGGCCGCCGTCATACTGGTACTGGGGTTCATCGCAGTGATGTTCACCTACTTTGTGGTGAACCTGTGGGTGTCCGGACTTCACTCCTACGCAGGGGTGTGAATTAGCTTGACAGCATAAGGGTCCGTTGCTATCCTTAACGTTTGGTGCCAGGTTTTTAGGGCGAATACGCGAGACTTGTGGTCGGAAGGCCTCGCCGACGCGATCGGCGCACCGCTCATACCCGTGCCGGTCTAGTGCGGAAGTGTAAGGCTTTCGGCTTTTTGTTGTGAAGGAAGAGGTGAATCGCAGGTGCCAACGATTAACCAGCTGGTCCGCCATGGACGGAAGCCGCCGGTCAAGAAGAACAAGGCTCCGGCCCTGCGTTTCCATTACAACGCCCTGACCAACCGGACGGTGCGCGATAATGGCGCGCCCCAGAAGCGGGGTGTCTGCACCAACGTGCGCACCCAGACGCCGAAGAAGCCTAACTCCGCCCTGCGTAAGGTGGCGAGAGTACGCCTCACCAACGGCATTGAGGTCACCGCCTACATACCGGGTGAGGGTCACACGCTTCAGGAACACTCCATGGTTCTCATACGCGGCGGCCGAGTCAAGGACCTGCCCGGCGTCCGCTACCACATTGTTCGGGGGGCGCTGGACGCCCTTGGGGTGAGCGGCCGCAGACAGCAGCGCAGCAAGTACGGGACCCGCAGGCCCGAGGATTCAAAGTAGGCTCAGGGAGTCTGATCGATGCCTCGTAGGGGTAAAGTTGTCCGCCGTCCAACGCCGCCCGACGCCAAGTTCGGGAGCGTCTGGGTGCAGATGATGATCAATAAGGTTATGAAGAGGGGCAAGAAGAGCGTCGCCGAGCGCATCTTGTACGAGGCGATGGAGACGGCGGCGAAACGCACCAAGGACCCGCCCGTTCAGGTGTTCGAGTCGGCGATTCGCAACGTTATGCCTACCCTGGAGGT
>JADFKX010000016.1 GCA_022564695.1 Chloroflexota bacterium
CGCCGCCACCACCACCACGGCCACCACGACCACCGCCGCCGTCGCGGCGCGGAGGCCTGCCGCCTCGATCAGGAGGGCCACGGCGCCCGCCAGCGTCAGCCATCTGAGCCTTCTTGGACACCTCCAGCGCTTCCTCAAGGGATAGGTCCTCTAGCACGGCGCGGCGGGAGAGGTTGACACGGCCGAGGTCATCCACTTCTATGACCATCACCATGATTTCGTCACCGACGTTAACTACATCCTCTACTCGGCGCACGGGCTCGTCCGCCAGGTCAGCCATACGGACGAGGCCGTCCTTACCTGGCAGTATCTCTACGAAGGCGCCGAAGGAGGTGAGGCGGACGACCCTGCCGGTGTATACCTCACCCAGCTCCGCGTCTTTGGTCAGGCCCTCGATGATGGCAATCGCCTTACGCGCCTGCTCCTCGTTGGGTGAACCCACGAACACGGTGCCATCGTCTTCGACATCGATGCTGCAGCCTGTTTCTTCGATAATGGAGCGTATGACGCGGCCACCGGGGCCGATGACGGCGCCGATCTTCTCCTGAGAGATGGATATCCGGAACATCCGCGGCGCGTAGGGCGAGAGCTCCTCTCGCGCTTCCGGGAGCGTCTCCATCATATTGCTCAGGATGACCTCTCGCGCCTCGCGGGCCTGGGCGAGCGCTGTCTCCATGATCTCGGCGGTGATGCCCTTGACCTTGATATCCATCTGCATGGCGGTGATGCCTTTGGGTGTGCCCGCCACCTTGAAGTCCATGTCGCCCATGGCGTCCTCAAGGCCGGCGATGTCGGTAAGTATGCGGTAGTCGTCGTCGCTCTTGATGAGGCCCATGGCGACTCCCGCAACCGGGGCCTTGATGGGAACGCCGGCGTCCATCAAGGAGAGGCTGCTGCCGCAGACGCTTGCCATGGAGGTGCTGCCGTTGCTGGAGAGCACCTCCGATACGAGGCGAATGGTGTAGGGGAACTCCTCCTCGTTGGGTATTACCGGCAGAAGCGCCCGCTCCGCCAGGGCGCCGTGGCCGATGTCGCGGCGGCTGGGCCCTCTGAGGAATCTGGCTTCACCGACGGAGAAGGGGGCGAAGTTGTAGTGATGCATGTAACGCTTGGACTCTACCGGCTCAATGGTGTCCAGCTTCTGCTGCTCGCCCATGGAGCCCAGAGTGGTGATGGTGAGGACCTGGGTCTCGCCGCGGCTGAACATACCGGAGCCGTGAGTGCGGGGAAGGAGACCGACATCGCTGCTCAGGGCCCTGATCTCGTCCGTCTTCCGGTCATCGGGCCGCCGGCCATCGCTCAGGATGCGGGCGCGGACGGTGGCCTTGGTAATTTCGGAGAGAGCGGACTTGAGTTCTTTCTCGGGGTGGGTTTCGCCAAGCGCCTCGACAAGCTCTGTCCGACGCTCGGTCATCCCCTCGCTTCGTTCGTCCTTAGCGCCGGAGATGAGGTCCCAGTTGCGGCTGCGGACGAACTCCTCGACAGCGGAGCGTACCTCGTCGGGGAGGGTCTTCGTGTCCACTTCAGCCTTGGGCTTGCCCACCTTAGCGACCATCTCCTCCTGAAGGCTGACGAGCTCCGCGTTGACGTCCTGGCCGAGGCGTATCGCCTCCAGCACCAGCGACTCGGGCACCTCGTTGGCGCCGGCCTCTACCATGATCACCGCGTCGCGGGTCCCCGCTACCACGAGGTCTAAATCGCTGTCACCGAGCTGGGCGAAGGTGGGGTTGATCACAAACTCGCCGTTGACGTGGCCGACGCGGGTGCCGGCTATGGGTCCATCGAAGGGTATATCGGATATGACGAGGGCGGCGGAGGCGCCGGTGATGGCCAGAATGTCAGGGTCGTTCTCCTGGTCGGCGGAGAGGATGGTGGCGATCACGTGGATTTCGTTCCGCATACCTTTGGGGAAGAGCGGCCGCAGCGGCCTATCGGTGAGGCGACAGTTGAGGATCGCCTGGCCGGTGGGCCGTCCTTCGCGGCGGAAGAAGCTGCCGGGTATCTTGCCCGCAGCGTATAGCCTCTCCTCGTAGTCTATGGTCAGGGGGAAGAAGTCCACGCCTTCGCGGGGTTCGCCCATGCAGGCGGTGACCAGGACCATCGAATCGCCGTAACGGATGACGACGGCGCCGTTGGCCAAGCCAGCCATGCCGCCTACCTCCATGCTCAACTCTCGGCCGCCTATGGTGCGGCTGAACTTTTCTGTCATGCTGTGTGAAACCTCCCGTCACTCCTATTATTAGGGTGACTTGCTGATAGAGTACCCAGATACTCTTGCGTGTATGTCAGCTGCATAGCGTGGCGCTCTGGCGGCGCATCGGTTGTGATCTACAGCTTGTTCTGGGAGGAGTATCGCGTGGGGAAGAGCGAAAGAGGGTCCGTCTACTTGCGGATGCCCAGTGCGGCGATCAGCGCCTTGTATCGATCTGGCTCTTGACGGCTAAGGTAGCGTAAGAGCCGACGTCGCCGTCCCACGATCTTCATTAGGCCGCGCTGCGAGTGGTGGTCCTTTCGATGGACCCGCAGGTGATCCGTCATCTGCCGGATCCGCTCCGTCAGGAGTGCTACCTGCACATCCGATGAACCTGTGTCTGACGCATGCAGACGGATGCTACTCGTTATCTCTTCTTTCTCCGTCTTGGTCAGCATGCTTTGCGCGGCTGCGCCTCTGCGTCTTTCCTCCTATTTTGCATCGGTGCGAGTATAGCATAGGGCCAGTGACGGAGGCAATGAGGCCCAGTATACTGATGCGGGGGAACCGCCACCACATGTCTTTGTCCGGAATCACCTTATATGGCGAAGGTTGCGATAGTAACCGATAGCTCTGTCTGTCTCCCCACGGACATCCTGCGAGCGCACAAAATCACGACCGTCCCGCTAACGTTCCTGTTTGACGGCGAACTCCACTATGACGGCCGTCTTACCAGCAAGGAGTTCTACGACCTGCTCCGCAGATCCCGAAAGTTCCCGACAACGGCCTCTCCCGCGCCCGCGGCGTTCCTGGATGCGTTCCGCCAGGCCGCCACAACCGCCGAATCGGCGCTCTGCGTGACTCTCCCGTCCACCTTCAGCGGCACCTACAATTCCGCTAATAATGCGGCCGAGATGGCGCGCCAGGAGATGCCGCAATTCCCCGTCCGCGTGGTCGACTCTCACTGCCTGGCGATGTGCCATGGCTTCGCCGTGCTATCGGCGGCGAGAGCGGCGCAGGCCGGCGCCACCAGGGACGAAGCCGAAGCGGTGGTCCGGGAGGTGGCCTCCCGCGCCCACCTCCTGGGCGTGCTGGACACGCTCCGCTATCTGGTCAAGAGCGGCCGCGTGCCCATGGTGATACACTGGGCTACCTCCCTGCTCCAGATCAAGCCCATCCTCGTCGCGGAGGGCGAGGAGATCCGGGCTATGGAACGCGTCCGCGCCATGCCCCGCGCCATCAGCCGCCTGTTGACGCGCATCGAGGAGCGGTTGGACGAGGAGCGGCCACTGCACATGGCGGTGATGCACGCCGACGCGCCGGCAGCGGCACGTGACCTGGCCGACGCCGTACGCCAGCGGTTTCAGCCGGATGAGCTCTTGATCACGGAGTTCACCAGCGTGATGGGCGCCCACACCGGGCCAGGCTTCGTGGGCGTAGCCTTCTTTTCCGGCCAGCCCGCCGCGACGGTGGCCAAGGCGGGCGGCTCTCATTCCGCCGCCGCGTCCAACCCCACGCTTGACGGGGACGTCGCCAAGCTGGAGTCTTCGCTTGGGGGAGTCCCGGCGTCGCAGCCGACACCGTCGCTGGTGCTCGTGACCGGGCTGCCCGGCAGCGGCAAGAGCTACTTCAGTCGCGAGCTGTGTAGCCGCTACCCTCTGGCCTACCTGAATAGCGACGCGCTGCGAAAGGCCCTGTTTCCCAAACCCGCGCACGACGCGGCGGAGAACGAGCGGCTGTTCGCGGCCGTCCATACCCTTCTGGAGAACCTCCTCGCCCGCGGCGTGAGCGCGGTACTCGATGCAACCAGCCTCAAGGAGGAGCATCGCCGGCGGCTGTACGAGATCGCTGAAGAGGCCGGGGCGCGCCTCGTCATCGTCCAGACGGAGGCGCCGCCGGAGGTGGCGCGAAAGCGGCTGGAGGCGCGCCCCCGCGGCGACGACCGGCAAGACGCATCGGAGGCGACGGTAGCCGTATATGATAGGATGCGGAGAGATATGGAGCCGATAGAGCGTCCGCACATAACGGTGGATACGTCCAAAGAGATCGACTCGGCGCTGGCGGATGTGGTTCAGCAGTTAGCGATAGCGAATCGTGTCTAGGCTCCGGCTTCGCCACCCGGTCCTGATCTTCGGGTCGCTGGGCGTGCTGGCGGTGGTGGCCGTCGCTGTTCTCGTAAGCAGTGGTGGTGACAGCCGGCCCGATTATCCGTATACGGTCCAGACGTTCGAAGACCTGGGCCGCGATCATCTGGCGCCAGGTCAGACGTACGACTTCTACAACAGCGATCCGCCTACCACGGGCCCGCACGCACCATTGCCCGCTGAATGGGGTGTCCATGACCTCCCCGTTGCGAAAGAGGTTCTTCCTCACAACATGGAGCACGGTGGTGTGGTTGTCCAGTACGACTGCTCGGCGGGAGAGGCACCGTTGGACGATGCGGGGTGCCAGGAGCTGCGCGACCAGTTAGCCGCTATCACGGAGAGCAATCGATCCGACGGGAAGCTGGTTCTAATGGTGCCTTACGCCGGCATGGAGCACACCATCGCTCTCACGGCCTGGCGCACCCTGGACACCCTGGACGAGTTTGACGAGCAGCGGGTACAGGCCTTCATCGATTCGTTCGAGCGCAAGTTCAACCCGGAGGGGTTCTAATGTTCGGGTCCAAGCCTTATCTGGTCGTCCGTGCTAACCTCGATCCGGAGGTGATGGGTGAGTTCGAGCAATGGTACATAAGTACTCACCTACCACACGTGCTGGACATACCGGGAATCGTGCGCGCCTATCGGAGCGACTGGAAACGCGGAAGCGCCAACTGGACCGCGCTCTATGAGTTCGCTGACGAGGACGCAGTCCAGGACGCGATGGCCAGCGCCGAGGCGAGGGTGGCCCGTCAGGACTGGGAGCGCTGGATGCCCCACGTCAGTGAGCTGACCGTGGAGGTGTACGCGAGCCTGACACCTCTGCCTACGTACGAACACCAGAACTAGCCAACTGAGCCAGCGGCCAACTTCTCAGCCGCCGCTCCCCGTCTGGGGCCCCCCGTCGCCGGAGTCGCCGGTATCAGCCGGGAGCCAGCCACGGAGAGCGGGCCAGGGCGAGCGCTCAAGCGCCCCGATGAGGCGCGGGTACACCCGCCGACGCAGCGCCAGCGCGAGGGGAAAGCCCATGAGGGCGACCACGGTTCCGGCGGCGGCGTCCAGGAAGAAGTGGTTGGCGGTGGCGGTGATCGCTGGTATCTGGCTGAGCGGCAGGAAGATGCCGACAGGCAGCGTCAGCCACATCCAGGGCTGACGCCAGGAGGCCCACACTATGCCGATGCCCAGCAGGAGATCCCAGCCGAAGTGCAGGCTGGGCATCGCCGCGTAGGGGTTCACGAAGGCGCGGGTGGACTGGGCCTGATAGCCGTATCCGAGGTAGGCCTCCATCGTATCGAAGAAGCCTGTCACGTAGGACGGGGCGTTCGGATCGAACCTGGCCGCCAGCTCATTCAGCGCCCAGGGCGGCGCCACCGGGTAGAGCCAGTAGATGATCAGGGCGATGGCGCCGGAGGAGAGGAAGGCGTCCCGCATCAGCGTGTACTTGTTGCGCTGCCCGTAATAGAGGTAGAGGCCGAACACGATGATCAGGGGGAAGTGCAGCCAGAAGTACACGATGTTGGCCGTCTGGGCCAAGAACTGCCGGTCCTTGATCCAGAAGTTCATATTGTCTTCCCAGAAGATCCCCAGATAGCGCTCAGCATCGATCACGTCCAGGGCGTGCCAGTAGGCGGTCTCCGGGCGATCGATAACGGCGCCGCGAACCGCGAAGTAGAGGAGGAAGGCCACAGCCACGACCACGGCTTCCACCAGGTCGCGGCGGCTGAACATGCCCAGGAATCGGCTCCACAGGGGCCTGTTACGCCCGGTGGATTGAGGTTCAGACACGGCTCACTCGGCGGGAAGGCCCCCGTCCACTGTCAACCGCGGCATCGCGAAGGCTCTGCGACATGACCGACGTGCTATCGCTCCCCGGGACGATTCCAGCGGCACCGGCAAAGGTGAGGCGCCCGAATCGACCAGGCCGGACAGCCTCGTTCCAGGCATCCATTCTAGGGCCAGGAGCGACGGGTGTTCAAGGCGAGACCGCTTTTGACCCTGGCTACGGCCCTAGCTATGATGACGATGCGCTAAACAGAAGGGAGCAATACGTGGAGATCAAGGTCGAAAAGGGCGACCTGGCCCAACACCCGGCCAAAGCTGTAATAGTCAATCTGTTCGAAGGGGTGACGAGCCCCGGCGGCGGCACGGGCGCCGCCGATAAGGCGTTGGACGGCGCCATCAGCCAGCTCATCGCCGAGGGCGAGATCAAGGGGAAGAAGAGCGAGCTCACCCTCATCCATACGCTGGGTAAGCTGCCGACACCCCGCGTGCTAGTGGTGGGCCTGGGCAAGCAGGATGATTTCAGTCTGGATACCGTCCGCGACGTGACCGGAACCGCCCTGCGACGGATCCGCCTCACGGGCGCCTCCACGGTGGCGACTATCGTGCACGGAGCGGGTATCGCGGGGCTGGACCCCGAGGCCTGCGCCCAGGCGATCGCCGAGGGGGCGACGATGGGGCTGTACCGCTTCGACCGGCTCAAGAAGCCGGACGAGGACCGGAAGCAGATCGATACCGTCACTCTGGTGGAGTTCGACGAGTCCAAGCTGAAGGCGATCAGGCGCGGGGCGGAGCGCGGCCGTATCCTGGGCCAGGGCACAAACCACGCCCGCGACATGGCGAATGAGCCCGCAAACCATCTCACGCCTACCCATATGGCCGAGCGAGCGCAATCGCTGGCCAAGGACGCCGGCGTGGAGTGCCAGGTGCTGGAGCGGGACGAGATGGAGAAGATGGGCATGGGCGCCCTGCTGGGCGTGGCCGCCGGCTCTATCCAGCCCCCCAAGCTCATCGTCCTACGCTACCGCGGCGGCGACGGTCCAGGGACGATCGGCCTGCTGGGGAAGGGGATCACGTTCGATTCCGGCGGCATCTCAATCAAGCCGGCTGGCGGCATGGAGGAGATGAAGGGCGATATGGCAGGCGGGGCAGCGGTCATCTCCGCGCTGTGGGTGTTGGCCAAGCTAAAGGCGCCGGTCAACGTGACGGCTATCATCCCCGCTACTGAAAACATGCCCTCCGGCTCCGCGACGAAGCCGGGCGACGTCCTGCGAGCGATGAACGGAAGGACGATCGAGGTGATAAACACGGACGCCGAGGGTCGCCTCATCCTCGCCGACGCCATCTGCTACGCACGGCAGGAGAAGCTCTCGCCGATCATTGACGTGGCGACGCTGACGGGGGCGATGCAGATCGCGCTTGGCCCGGGCGCCACCGGCTTCATGGCCACGGACGACACGCTGGCGGAGGCGCTGGTCAAGGCGGGCGAGGCCTGCGGCGAGCGGATGTGGCGCTTCCCCCTGATCGACGAGTACCGTGAGTCGCTGAAGAGCAACGTGGCCGACATCAAGAACACGGGCAACCGCGCTGGGGGGGCGATCAGCGCCGCGAAGTTCCTTCACTTCTTCGCGGAGGACAGCCCCTGGGTGCACATCGATATGGCGCCCACAGACCACTTCAGCAAGGACAAGGGGGCCTGGGTGAAGGGGGCCAGCGGCATCCCCACGCGCACGCTGGTGGAGCTGTTGCTGTCGCTGGCGGCGAAGGGGAAGTGAGGCGGCAGGCACAATGCCGCTTGTCCCGCTGGAGCCCGTAGACTCGGCCCTCATCACAACGCTGGTGGACAACGCCAGCGACATGCTCCCCAGGATCAGGGGCCGGCGAAGCGGCGCCGCCCGCGCAGCGCCCTCACGATCATCCACAACCCGAAGAGGGCGCGGGGTTACACTTTGCTGGCGACGACGAGCAGCCAGTTGCGGGGCGAGGTCTCCAGGCCCAGCTCCTCGAAAGCCCCGCGGGCGCCGAACTTCAACGCTTCGCTGGCCTGCTCCAGGGGTACGCCGGGCATTGCGCCCTCAATAAACAGGTTGTATTCGCTGATATCCTCGAAACCCTTCAGGGTCATGGGCACCGGCACAACCTCGTTCTCACACACGTGGAAGCCGTTGGTCTCCAGAAGGGCGATGTACTCCTCACGGCTTAAGGGCTGGCGCGCCTGGGCGCGCTGCGTCTTGTCCGGCTTAAGGTTGTACTGCTCACGCAGGTTGCGCATCGCCTTCATCATCCAGCGCCGATAGAACTGGAGCGACTCGGGTGGCTCCGCTCCCTGGAAGAAGGAGGTGTTGAAGGAGAACGTGCCGCCCTGGCGCAGGCTGCGGTAGGACTCCTGTACCACAGCCGCCTTCTCTTTCACGAGGTGAATGGCGTTGCAGAAGAATACGGCGTCCACCGGCATACGAACGAGCTGAGAGAACCGTTCGGCGCCGCCATGGACGAACCGGACGACGGCGTCGCCGATGTTCTCCAGGCTTCGCCGCGCTACCTCGATGGCGGACTCCGAGGGCTCAACGGCGATGACCTCCGCGCCCTGCCCGTCAGCCATCTCCGCCACCAGCAGGCGGGTCACAGCCCCCGTGCCAGCGCCCAGGTCTACCACACGTAGCCCCGGTCTCAGGTTGGCGAGCGCCACAAGCCTCCGGTTGATCTCCTGATAGAACGGGTTCTGGGAGAACTTCTCCAGGGTGAACTCATTGGACATGTCGGCCTCCTTCATGGCAGCCATCCGGCATCACCAAACCGCGGTACTCCGCAGACGCCCGCGCCAGCGTTGAGTTTACGCCAGTTAGGCCCCTTGGGGGTAGGCCAAACGGGCCGCCGGCGGGTCATCCTGTAAGCCATGTCAGTCAGGGCTCGCTTTTCCGAGGGCGGTCGCGACGCGATCCAGGACGCGACAGGCAACATCGTACTTACTCATGAGGGGCAGCTCCTCCTCGCCTTCGCCATCAAGGAGCGTCACCCTGTTGGTATCCGAGCCGAAGCCGGAGCCCTCAGCCGTCACGTTGTTGGCCACGATGAGGTCGAGACGTTTCTCATCCAGCTTGCGGCGGGCGTTGGGCAGTAGGTTCTCGCTCTCGGCGGCGAAGCCCACCTTAACCAGCCCCGCGCGCCGGCCGATCTCCGCCAGTATGTCCGGCGTGCGCACCAGGGACAGGCTCAGCTCTTTCTGCCGGCGCTTGATCTTCTGGCCCACCGCCTCCGCTGGCTGAAAGTCCGCGACGGCGGCGGCCATGATCACCGCGTCCGCGTCGGCGCACTCAGCGAGCACGGCGTCACGCATCTCCGTGGCCTGGCGAACAGGGAGAACGCGCACGGCGTAGGGCTCAGGCAGGGCCGCCGGCCCGCTCACCAGGACCGTATCCGCCCCGCGGTCGCGGGCGGCCTCGGCCAGGGCGTAGCCCATCTTGCCAGAGGAGTAGTTGCCGACGTAGCGGACGGGGTCGACGGGCTCCTGGGTACCGCCAGCGCTGACGACTACCTTTCTTCCCGCCAGGTCTGCGTCCTTGCCAAGCACGTACCTGAGCGCGCCGATTATGGTTTGCACCTCGGACATCCTGCCTGGGCCGGTGTGGCCGGAGGCCAGCCTGCCCTCCTCCGGGCCCACCACATGCAGGCCACGGCGGCGCAGCGTCTCCAGGTGTGCCTGGGTAGCCTCGTGCTCGAACATCTGGGGGTCCATCGCCGGGCAGACGATTATGGGCGCCCGCGTGGCGAGGGCGGTGAGGCTCACCAGGTCCTCAGCGAGGCCGAGCGCCACCCTCGCGATCGTCGTTGCGCTGGCGGGGGCGATCAGCATGGCGTTGGCGCGGCGGGCCAGCTCTATATGCAGCTCGGACGCCCCGGACGCGGTATCGAACATGTCGACGTAGGCGGGGCGGCCGCTGACGCTCTGGAAGGTCAACGGCGTGACGAACTTCGCGGCCGCGGGCGTAAGGACGACATCCAGCCTGACGCCAGCCTGGGTGAGCTTACTGGCGAGGTCCGCCGCCTTGTAGGCGGCTATGCTGCCGCTCACTCCGAGGACGATCTCCCGATCAGTCAGGTTGTACATCGTCTCTACCTCGGTTCATATCGAAGATGATGCGCAGCCCCTCCAGGGTGAGGTCCACGTTCACCTCGTCGATCACGTCGGTCTCGCGGGCGATGAGGTTAGCGTAGCCGCCGGTGGCGATCACCTTGGTATCGGGGCCGAGCTCCTGTTTGAAGCGGCCCACGATCCCCTCCACAAGCCCTACGAAGCCGAAGACGATCCCAGACTGGATGGCCTCCCCCGTGTTGCGGCCGATGGCGGCCTTGGGCCGGACCAGCTCCACCCGGTGAAGCTTGGCCGCCCGCTGGAACAGCGCCTCTGTGGCGATGCCCAGGCCGGGGGCGATGGCGCCGCCCAGGTAGTCACCTTCCTTGCTGATGCCATCGAACACGGTGCCCGTGCCCAGGTCCACGATCACCATCGGCGGCGGGCCGTAGAGGTGGATCGCCGCCACCGCGTCCGCGACGCGGTCAACGCCTACGTCGCGGGGGCTGTCGTAGACGATGCGGAGCCCGGTGCGCACGCCGGTGCCGACGACGAGCGGCCGCACGCCAAAGTAGCGGATGCACACAGCCTCGAAGACCGGATCCAGGTCTGGGACTACGCTCCCCATGACGGCCTCCGAGATGTCGCTCATCTCTAGGCCTTCGTGGGTGAGGAGGCTAGTCATCAGTACGCCATACTCATCGGCGAGCTTGCCGACATCAGTCGAGAATCGCCAGGTAGCGCGGAGGGAACCGTTGTCGAACACGCCCACCGTCACGTTAGTGTTACCTACATCCAGCGCAAGAAGCATAGCTAATCCGTCACCTCCACAGCGGCGAGGTAATTATAGCAGGCGTGACCCACCCGAAGAGCGGCTCTTTTTGCAGCGCCGTTGATGATGAGGAAAGGGCTCACGGAGGGCCTCAAATTCCCGTTATTCTTTTCATAACATCCTTGACCGCCTTGCTTGGAAACTGGTATTTTTCCGCCGTCCACTCCTTTCAGTCGCCCCGGTTTAACCATCAGCCTCTAACGGAGGGAACCGCATGCAGGACACCGCTGCCCACCGTGTATGGGATACTGCCCTCGGGCAGTTGCAGCTTCAGGTCACCCGGCCTAACTATGATACCTGGCTCAAGGACACCGTGGGCCTCAACACGGACAATGGATCCTTCGTTATTGGGACACCATCCGATTTCGTCAGCGTGTGGCTCAGCACCAAGATGGGGCCCGTAATCGCCAAGACGGTAAGCGGAATCCTGGGGCGGTCGGTTGACCTTCGCTATGAGGTAGTCTCCCAGGGAGGAAACGGGCAGCAGGCAGATGAGCCGCCGCCTCTCGCCGGGCATAGCCCCGCTCCCGCAGTCATCACAAGCCCCTCCACCCGAAAGAGGCTCAACGGTAAGCTCACCTTCGACAGGTTCATCATCGGCGAGTCAAACCGGCTAGCCGCCGCCGCCTCCCACGCTGTAGCCGAGCAGCCGGGTGAGGTGTACAACCCATTGTTCATCTACGGCGGCCCCGGCCTCGGCAAGACTCACCTCCTCCATGCCATCGCCAACCGCGCGGCGAGGGAGTACCAGCGCATCCTCTATATCACCTGTGAGCAGTTCACCAACGACTTTGTGACCGCGATCTCCCAGGGGCGCCAGGACGAGTTCCGGCGCAAGTACCGCTCCACCGATATCCTGCTAATCGACGACATTCAGTTCCTAGCCGGGAAGGAGCGCACCCAGGAGGAGTTCTTCCATACCTTTAACGACCTGCACGCCGCCGGCTGCCAGGTCGTGCTCACATGCGATCAACCTCCCAAGGCCACACTCGGCCTACAAGCCCGCCTCTGCTCACGCTTCCAGTGGGGCCTCATCGCCGATATCCAGCCGCCGGACGAGGAGACCCGTCTAGCTATAGTCCAAGCAAAAGCCCTCGAGCAGCAGATCAAGATCGACCCAGAGGTCGCTCAGCTCATCGCTGACCGCGCTCAAGACAATGTCCGCGAACTCGAAGGCTTCCTCAACCGTGTCGCCGCATACGCAAACCTAACACGGTCACCAATCACCATTACGGGAGCAACCCTAGCTGTCGATGCACTCACTCCCCCTAACCTCCCCTCAACATTATCGCCAGAGGCTATAATTAACGGCGTAGCCAGATACTTTACCGTCCCACTCCCCAGCCTCTCGGGTCCCAGTAGGTCCAAACCCATAGCGGAAGCTAGACACGTCGCCATGTATCTCCTGCGCGAGGACACCCAACTCCCTCTCAAGCAGATCGGCCGCCTGCTGGGAAACCGAGACCACTCCACGGTTATCCACGGGTGCCGCAAAGTATCCACTCGCTTCAACACCTCGAAGGGCCGCCAGCAGCTCGCCGAGATCCAAGACTTCATACGCAGCTCACACTAACCAGTTGCCTGTCTCGCTCGTCAGTTAGCCAACAACCGTCCCCAAACAGTCCACGCAGACTCCACCTTCCAGCCAGATACACTCTCAACAGAGCACACAAACCTACTACTACTCCTACTCTTACTACTCCCTCTCTTCCGTATACAATTAACAAGCGTGTAAAAACCATGATCGATCAAGTGCGGATAAGAGTTGTTGGTGGCTCAGGTGGTAAAGGCTGTATGAGCTTCCGAAGGGAGAAGTTTGTTCCCCGTGGTGGACCGGATGGGGGCGATGGGGGTAACGGGGGAAGTGTGATTATTGTTGCTGATGGATCGGTCCGGACGCTAAGGGAGATGGGAAGAAAGCGAGTATATAAGGCTAATTCAGGTCGGCCGGGACAAGGCTCAGACAAGCATGGGCGGCGGGGAGAGGACATCCTTGTTAGAGTGCCGGAGGGGACTGAGGTTAGAGACGTTGAAGAAGACAGGCTCCTAGGTGATCTGGATGAGGTGGGAAAGACGCTTGTTGTGGCAAGGGGAGGTCTTGGTGGAAGGGGCAACAAGTGGTTTGCTAGGGCAGTATATCGGGCGCCGAGAATAGCGCAGCGGGGGCAGGATGGTGAGGAGCGAGAGATACAGCTAGACTTGAAGCTGCTTGCCGATGTAGGGGTTGTGGGTCTGCCCAATGCTGGTAAGTCGACTCTGTTGCAGGCGATCTCTGCGGCGAGACCAAAGGTGGCGGATTACCCGTTTACCACGTTGGAGCCAGCGCTTGGCGTTGTAGACGTGGGTTACGAGAGGTTTGTGGTAGCGGATATCCCCGGCTTGATTGAGGGGGCGCATGAGGGGGCTGGCTTAGGCCTGGACTTCCTGCGGCACGTAGAGCGTACGAAGGTGCTTGTTCACATGGTGGACGGGAGTAGCCCTGAGCCGCTGGCCGATGTGGATGCCGTGAACCGTGAGCTATCACAGTACAGTGAGGCGTTGGCTAATAGGCCGCAGCTGGTGGTGGTAAACAAGATTGACCTGCCCGATGTGGAGGAGCGGATACCTGAGCTCAAGGTTGTGTTCGATGGGAGAGGGATAACGCCTCTATTTCTATCTGCGGCCGAGCGCCGGGGCACCGACGAGCTGGTGCGGCGGTTGGTGGAGCGGTTGGCGGTTCAGGAAGAGGAGAGACCTCTGGAGGAGATACCCATTATCAGGCCGCAGCCTCTGGGCCGACGCTACAACGTGCGGCGTGAGGGCGAAGGCTTCCGAGTGGAGGGGGAGAGGGTAGTGACTTTCGCGGAGATGATGCCTATGGGGCTGGAGGAGGGGAGACAGGAGCTGTGGTGGCGGCTGGGCCGCTGGGGTGTCAGCGGAGCGCTGCGCCGGGCGGGGGCGAAGCCCGGGGACCGAGTGCGTCTGGGCGAGCTTGAGCTGGAGTGGCCGGGTTGAGGCTGGGTATCCTGGGAGGGACGTTCGACCCCGTGCATCGGGGTCACCTGGCGCTGGCCCACGCGGCCTGCGACGAGCTGAGCCTGGATGAGGTGCTGTTCTTGCCCGCGGGCCAGCCCTGGCGGAAGGCCGGGCGCATAATCGCCTCCAACGAGCACCGGTTGGCGATGCTGCGAAGGGCGCTGGAGGGCGAGGCCGCGTTCCCGGTATCGACGTTGGAGCTGGAGCGGCCGGGGCCGTCCTACACGGCCGACACGCTGGAGGCGCTAAGGGATGATCGTCCTGAGGACGAGCTGTTCTTCCTGCTGGGGGAGGACGCCTTGATGGACCTTCCAAACTGGGCGCGCCCGCAGCGTATCCTGGAGCTGGCTATGCTGGCGGTGGCACGGCGGGCGGACACCTCTCCGAAGGCGCTGAAGGAGGCGGACCGGCACTTGCCAGGGCTAGGGGAGCGTGTCATCTGGCTGAAGATGTCAGCAGTGGCGGTGAGCGCCACGGAGATACGGGAGCGGGTGCGCGGCGGCCAGCCGATAGGTGACCTGGCGCTGGCTACGGTGGAGGAGTACATCCGGGAGCAGGGGCTCTACCGGGAATAGGGGAAGAGGGCGGTCTGGATCTCCTCCATGCGGTCTAAGGCCAACGTGTGCCCTTCGCCCGGATAGAAGCGGGCGCGGCTATTCGGGATAGCACAGGCCAGGTGGCGGCCCATGAACGGAGACACGATCGTGTCGGCTTCCCCGTGCCATATGTGAACCTCCATCTTGATATCCTCCAAGCGGAATCCCCAGGGGCGGGCCAGCAATGAGAGATCCCAGGCGGGACCGCGGCCGCCCTGGCGGAAAGCTTCGGCGATGTCGTCTCGATAGGTCTGCCGTACCTCCGGCCTGGCCAGGACGGCCTTATCGGTGAGGGGAAGGCGGGCGCTAATCTTGTCTAGGAGGCGACCGGCGTCGTGGCGCGCCTGACGGCCGATCCACCACATGGCGAGGCGGGTGATCCAGGACAGCCGGGGCGCGAGAGCGAAGAAGACGCGGCTGGCGCGGCGCATGCCGACGGTGGCGCCGGGCGTGTTAAGGGGGCTCATGCCGCTGACGATGGCTACGGAGGTTAAGCGGTGGGGGATGCTGAAGGCGCAGGCGGCGGCGTAGGGGCTACCAGCAGATAGGCCGATCACGGCAAAGCGATCAGCGCCGAGGATGTCTGCTGCCTCAACCAAGTCGTCTGGCCAGTCGGCTATGGTTCGCCCGGGCTTGAAGTCGGAGAGGCCGAAGCCCGGCCGGTCCAGAGCTATGACACGGATCCCCAGGCGTGCTGCGGCCTTATCGGCGATCCGTGCCCCGAGGCGCGAGCCGGGGAAGCCATGCAGGAAGAACTCGGGTGTACCATCGGGATCGCCATAGACCGCGAACCCGAGGTTGCGGCCGTCGCGTAGGGGGAGAGTTTGGTCGTTGGTAGGCCCCGGCATGCGGGGAATCTAGCAGGTTCAAATGACGTAAGTCAAACGGATTTTGGCGCCGCGCTCGGCGGCCCAGTCCGCCATCGACGCTAGCTCCCGCAGGCGGTCAGGCAGCTCCGGGAAGTCCGCTGAGAGCTCGCGGAGCTGCTCAGTCGCCTCAATCTCCTGAGCCACACGGCGGGCGCACTCCGCCAGGGGCGCTGGGTCCTGCCACATCGTCTCCAGCGCCTGCTCCTCGGCGGCGCTCTCGGTGCGGGCGTCAGCGAAGGTAAGTAGGGGCACGAGGTTGATGCGGAGCCGCTTGAGGATGCGAGTGGCCTTAGACAGGGGATGGCTGGAGCCGTAGCGTTCCGAGTGGGCGAAGGAGATGAAGTAGACGATGTCAGCACTATCGCCGAAAAACTCCAGGGGGCAGTCATCTTCGGCTGTGATCTCCACGATGAGCGCCGTGGCGGCGGGCTCGCTCATGCCGTCTTCACGGCCAGTCCCAGCCAGGGCCGGAGAACGAAGGATATGCTGATCTGCGGGTGGGCAGCGAGCTTGCGTGCGTAGGCCTGGATGCGGTCGGCCCAGTCCGGGTCAGAGAAGCCACTCCAGTCGACGTCGCTATGGCCCAAGACAGCGTCTTGAAGAGGGAACCAGTTAGACATCACCAGCAGGCCTCCGGGTCGGATCAGGTCCAACATCGTCTCCAAGTAGGCCGGCTCCTGCACGAACCATCCGTCGTCGTAGACGAGGTCGTAGGAGCCGGAAAGGGTAGGCAGGACATTGTCGCCCTCGCCTTGGAGGATGCGGATGCGCTGGCTGAAGCCAGCGGCGGACACGTTCTCGAGAGCCAGGCTTACGTGCTCAGGGAAGCGGTCGATGGTGTCCACGCTGCCGTCGGGGTCAGCGGCGGCGGCCAGGTGGAGGGCGCTGTAGCCGAGGCCGCAGCCGATCTCCAGGATGCGCTTGGCTGCTGTGGCGCGGATGAGGAGGGAGACCAGGCGCATGCTCAGGGGGCTGGAGGGGTAGACCTCGCATTCGGAGCCGTGGGCCTCGCGGTGTTCCTCGGAGGCCCGGTACACGTGGGCGTAGGGGTCTTCGCCGTACAGGCCGAGGACGAAGGAGGAGAGGCGTTCGGAGTCGGATTGCTGTGTCATGTTGCAGCCTCGATTCTAAGATAGGAGGGTGGCGAGGTGCTAGGCGGGCAGAATGTAGATCGCCACGAGGGAGTAGTGGAGGACGCTACCAGCGATTACCAGCAGGTGGAAGACCTCGTGGTAGCCGAACACGCGGGGGAAGGGGTTAGGTTTTCGGAGTGCGTAGATCACTCCGCCCAGGGTGTAGAGCAGGCCGCCCAGCAGAAGCAGCGCCAGCGGGCCGGCGGTGAACAAGGATACCAGTTGGGGCGTCGCCACCAGGGCCAGCCAGCCGATGGTGAGGTAGAAGGCTACGCTGAGCAACTTTGGGGCACGAGGCCAGGCGATCTTCAGGATAATGCCGGCGCCGGCGATTCCCCAGACTACGGACAGCATGCTGATCCACCAGGCGGTGTTCAGCACCAGAAGGCAGATTGGGGTGTAGGTGCCGGCGATGAGGACGAAGATCATGGAGTGGTCCAGCCGACGGACGATGCCACGCAGGCGCGGTGACCAGTTGATACGGTGGTAGGCGGCGCTGGTGGTGTAGAGGAGGATCAGGCTGGCCCCGAAGATGGCGCCGCCAACGTAGGCGCGAGCGGAGTTAGCCAGAAGCACGAGCAGTACGGCGCCGGCGATTGCAGCGATGGCTGCGGCGAGGTGAAAGACGCCACGGAGGGCGGGTCGCTGGGGGATAACGAGGGGTTCGTTGGCTGTTCTCATTTGCAAGGGTTTGACTGGTCGACGATGAGGGGAGGAGGCCCTAGACGTCCAGGGTGGCCTTATCGTAGTGGCTCTGGATGAATTTCTTTCGGGGGGGCACTTCCTCACCCATTAGCTGGGTGAAGACGCGGTCGGCAGCCATTACGTCTTCCACCATTACGCGGAGCATGGTGCGGCGGGCAGGGTCCAGGGTGGTCTCCCAGAGCTGGTCGGGGTTCATCTCGCCGAGGCCCTTGTAGCGCTGCACGGTGACCTTGCTGTCCTTTAGCTTGTCCAGGTAGGCGTCCTTCTCCTTATCGCTGAATATCCAGCGGTGGTTCTTGCCGTGCTGGATCCGGTACAGGGGCGGCTGGGCGATGTACAGGTAACCGGCGTCTATGAGCGGGTGCATGTAGCGGAAGAAGAAGGTGAGCAGCAGGGTGCGGATGTGGGAGCCGTCCACGTCGGCGTCGGTCATGATGATGACGCGGTGATAGCGGAGCTTGGCGGTATCGAAGTCCTCGCCGAAGCCGGCACCAAGGCCGGTGATGAGCGCCCTGATCTCAGCGTGAGCGAGCATCTTGTCGGGGCGGGCCTTCTCCACGTTGAGGATCTTGCCGCGCAGGGGGAGGATGGCCTGGGTGCGGCGGTCGCGGCCCTGCTTGGCGGAGCCGCCGGCGGAAGGGCCCTCGACGATGAACAGCTCGCGCAGCGCGGGGTCGCGCTCTGAGCAGTCGGCGAGCTTACCGAGGAGGACGGAGTCGTCCAGGACGCCTTTCTTGATGACGAGGTCGCGGGCTTTGCGGGCGGCCTCACGGGCGCGGGAGGCGGTGAGGCACTTCTCTATGATGTGACGGCCGTCCGCGGGGTGCTCTTCCAGGAAGCGGGAGAGCTCCTCGCCCATGGCGGACTCCACCAGCCCCTTGACCTCGGCGTTACCTAGGCGGGTCTTGGTCTGCCCCTCAAACTGGGGCTCAGGGACCTTAACGCTGATCACCGCCATCAAGCCCTCGCGGACGTCCTCGCCGGAGAGGTTGGGGTCGCCGTCCTTCAGTATCTTCTGCTTGCGGGCGTAGTCGTTGAGGACGCGGGTGAGGGCGGAGCGGAAGCCGGTGAGGTGGGTGCCGCCGTCGATGGTGTTGATGCAGTTGGCGAAGGCGAAGACGGACTCTGTGAAGCTGTCGTTGTACTGGAACGCTATCTCGATAACGTTGCCGTCCACTGTGCGCTCCATGTAGAACGGTTCGTGAAAGGTCTTGCGGTCCTTGTTCATGCGTTTAACGAACGACTTGATGCCGCCCTCGAAGTAGTAGCTGACCTCGAGGCCGCTGCGCTCGTCGGTGAAGTGGAGCCAAACGCCCTTGGTGAGGAAGGCCATCTCGCGGAAGCGCTGGGCGAGCGTCTCGAAGTCGAAGATGATTTCGGGGAAGATATCTGGATCGGGGATGAAGCCGGTGGTGGTGCCGCTGGTCTTGGCGCCGTTGCCGATGACCTTTAGGGCACCCTTGGCTTTGCCTCGCGAGTACTCCTGGCGGTAGACCTTACCGTCGCGGCGGACCTCAACCCACAACATGGAGGAGAGGGCGTTGACGACGGCGGCGCCGACGCCGTGGAGGCCGCCGGACACCTTGTACGCCTGATGATCGAACTTGCCGCCGGCGTGGAGGTAGGTCATGACGGTCTCCAGGGCGGACTTGCCGGTGCGAGCGTGCTTGTCGGTGGGGATGCCGCGGCCGTTATCGGAGACGACTACGGAGCCGTCCGGCTTGATGCGGATGTCGACCTCGTCGCAGTGGCCGGCCATCGCCTCGTCGATGCTGTTGTCGACGATCTCGTAAACGAGGTGATGGAGTCCGCGGGAGTCAGTGGAGCCAATGTACATGCCTGGGCGGCGGCGGACGGCCTCCAGCCCTTCCAGCACCTGGATGTCGGCGGCAGTGTAGTCTTTTACCTTAGTTTTGGGCATGGGCGGGCTTTGCTTGCGCTTTGTGATTGCATTAACATTCTACCATATCTAAACGTATCTAGCACCTATTGGTTTCCCAATGCACGCCGGATGCTGTGAGAAGAGCAACGCAGGTCTCCGCTGAAGCCGATTCCCCGGTTCCGGGCGTCCGCTTTCGGTGTGGCTATCGGGCGGACGATCCACTGGGATATCGTCGCCGTGCTGGGCGGGATCGGCTTCGTGGGGGTTGGCGCCGGCCTTCCGCTACGTTCGCTAGCGCCTCGTTGCCCGAAGGGGGTAAGCTCAGCGTGCGATGGCGAAGAAGCGTGTGGGTGACCCGTGGATGCCCGCCGACGAGTACGGCCGCTCGCTGCCCGTATTTACCGTGAATCTGCTCGTGGCCGACGTTGCGCGTTCGGTCGTCTTCTATCGAGAGGTGTTGGGGGCCGAGGAACGCTACTCCGACCCCGATTTCGCGGCGATGAGGCTGGCGCATTTGGACTTCATGCTGCATGCCGATCATACATACGATGGCCATCCCTGGTACCCACGGCTCACGGCGGTGAAGGAGCGTGGCCTGGGGGCTGAGCTGCGCTTGCTGGGGGTAGACCCGGATGAGGTTGAATCGCGGGCGCGAAAAGCCGGCGCCACTATCCTACAGTCAGCGAACGACAAGGCGCACGGTTGGCGGGAGGCGGTGGTGCAGGACCCGGACGGCTACGTTTGGGCGCTTGGGGTGACG
>JADFKX010000154.1 GCA_022564695.1 Chloroflexota bacterium
ACTTCGTCACCGGTTTCTTCGGAGACCTACTCGGTTTCAGGGTCACCGAACCAGACCGTTAAGGTACTGCCATTGCGGTCGTAATATATTTTCACCGAGTCCATATCGGTTCTCCCTCTTTTATATTGTTGGTCGGATAAGTAGTTATTACGAATCCATCGCCATCCACCCTTTTCACAACCACACAGGTCCAGCGGCTAACACTCTCCGACCGGTAGAACAGATAAACCTCCGAGTCGCGGAGGCTTCGCCTGATCTCCTCAGGGAATCTTAGCACCTCTGCAACATCATTTTCACGCCCGCGCATAACGGGGTGCTTGACTGAAACTATCATGTCCCAGTATGAACCGCTTGTGTGAACTCTGAACCCCAGGGGAGTTGGGACATCGAAAAGCATTTGTCGTTATTCTACTCACTTGCCCTGGCGAATCCAGTCGGCCACCTTTTCCGCAATCATGATCGTGGTGGCGTTGGTGTTGGCCCGTATCACGTCGGGCATTACCGAAGCATCCACTACTCTCAGATTCTCCACTCCATAGACCCGGCAGTATTGGTCTACCACCGCCATCTCGTCCGTGCTGGTTCCCATCTTGCAAGTCCCCGACGAGTGGTGCTGGGTGTAAGCGTTGCGCAAAAGCCAGTTGTCCAGAGCCTCGTCCGAGGCCAGGTCGGCATCGGTGGGGTTGAGCCGCTCGGCGATAATATCCTTGAACAAAGGGTGGTCAGCCAGCCGCAGCCCCAGACGAACGGCGTCCCGCATCCGCTCCCGATCGGTGGGATCCGACAGGTAATCGTAGTCAAGCTCGGGCTGGACCTGGGGATCGGTGGATACCAACCGCAAGCGGCCGGCGGTGGTGGCGTTTTGCAGCGCCGCGCTGAACCCGAAATGGAAATCGTCGCCCTCAATTTTTACGCTGGCCGGACGGTGCTCGCTGGTCATCAATATTGGCGCTACCTGTATGTCGCCGCGAGTACGCGAGGTTTCCGGGCTGTAACGGAGGCCCACCTGAATGCTGGGCGACGAATCTGGCGGGGGTTCGCCAATCCCCTTGAACAAGGTGAACACCGCCGGATGGTCCCGCAGGTTTTCGCCCACCCCGGGCAGGTCATGGACCAGGGTTATCCCCAGGCTTTGCAGTTGCTGAGCCGGTCCGATGCCGGACAGCATCAAGACTTGAGGCGAGGCGATGGCCCCGCTGCTGACGATTATCTGCTGTCCTTCTACGGTGAAGGTCTCGCCGCCGCTCTCCGCCCGCACGCCCATCGCCCGTTTTCCTTCAAACAAGATGCGGTGGACGGTGACATCTCCCCGTGTGGTCAGGTTCATGCGGTGGCGTACCGGGTTCAGGTAGGTCAGGGCGGTGCTCATGCGCACGCCGTCGATGTTGTTCAGCGGGCGGATGGCAATGCCGTCTGAGTCAGGATGGTTCTGGTCCGGGTCTTGAGGAAATCCCAGCGCGAGACAGGCATCGTGGAAGGCCACCGAGGTTGGCAATAGTTCTTCCCGCTTGAACCGGCGGACCGGTATCGGCCCTTCATTACTGTGGAAGTCACCCCCCGGAAAATCCAGGTCGTTCTCCATCTTGCGGAAGTAGGGCAGTATCTTGGTGTAGGCCCACTCGTCGTTGCCCCAAGCCGCCCAGTTATCGTAGTCTTCCGGCAGTCCTCGGAAAAGAACCTGGCCGTTGATCGAACTGGAGCCTCCGCTGGCCCGGCCTCGCGGAATCTGAATCGGCTCCGGTTGGAGCGGAGTGGCGGTCGCGGTGTATCCCCAGTTGTGCGGGCCATAGGCCGAGCGCCACACGTTATAGCCGTCTTTCAAGTCGATGGGAAGACGGTCAAAGTCCGGGTAGTCCGGGCCAGCTTCCAGCAGCAACACCGACTTGTCTTCGTCTTCACTGAGGCGATTGGCCAGAACGCATCCGGCCGAACCAGCCCCAATAATAATGTAGTCATACTTCACCGCAGTTTCCTCCTGCTAGATGATTAATCGCGGGTACAAAAATCATTAAATTCGATGGTTCGGCGGGTCTGTTGGGGTTTGACCGCCTGCCCGACCCCATCCTCACCTCCGCCCGCGCCGTGCTGCGCGGCGCCTGCGCCGACATCCACGCCGCCATCGATGGCCTCCCCACGGACGCCCTCAACTGGCGCCCCGCGCCCGAAGACACCAACTCCATCGCCGTCCTCGCCATCCACTCCCTCACCTCCACCCGCCACTGGCTCTGCGTCGCCGTCGACGAGCCGTTGCCCTCCCGCGACCGCGACGCGGAGTTCGAGGCCACCGCCCGCAAGCCCGCCGAGCTGCTCCACTTCGTCGATAGCGCCACCGCCGTCTGCCTCTCCCTCATCGATAAGGATCGCGTCGTAGACTGGTCCGCCCTCCGGAGCCACTGGGACGACAAGCTCTTCGCCGCCTGGGCCCTCCTCCACGCCCTGGAACACCTGCGAGAGCACGTCGGCCAGATATCCCTCACCCGCCAGCTCTGGGAGCAGCGCCCCCGCTCGCCCTGAACCTCTCGAAGGACGCCCAATCCGTGTCTATCTGCGCTCATCTGCGGCTATATAAGGGGGTGGGGTCGCCTCCGCTCCGCCCGCACTGTCCCCTATCCACTCTCAACTGTAAACTAGCCCTGTGATCACCGTCCTCGCCGGCGGCGTCGGCGCCGCCCGCTTCCTCCAGGGCCTTCTGCAGGTCCACCCATTCTCGGACGTCACCATCATCTCCAACGTCGGCGACGACACAGAACTCTTCGGCCTCCACGTCTCACCCGACATCGATGCCGTCCTCTACCACCTGGCAGGCTTGGCCGACGAGGAGCGCGGCTTCGGCGTCCGCGACGACACATTCCACACCCTCGATGCCCTCTCCCGTTTCGGCTACGACACCTGGTTCCGCCTCGGCGACCGTGACCTCGCCACCTGCCTCACCCGCACCCACCTCCTGCGCCGCGGCCTCACCCTCGCCGAAGCCACCGCCGAGGTTGCCCGCGCCCTCGCCGTCCCCGCCGCCATCATCCCCGCAACCAACGACCGCCTGCGCACGAAGATCCGCACCGACGCTGGCCTCCTCGACTTCCAGGAGTTCTTCGTCAAGCGCCGCGCCGCCGACCCCGTCCGCGAGATCATCTTCGATGGCGCGGACTCGGCCCGCCCGGCCGACGGCGTCCTGGAGGCGATCGCCTCTGCCGACGCTGTGCTCGTCACCCCCTCCAACCCCCTCATCTCCATCGCCCCCATCCTCGCCGTCCCCGGCCTCCGCGACGCCCTCCGCGATACGCGGGCGAAAGTCGTCGCCGTCAGCCCCATCGTGGGCGGCGCCGCCATCAAGGGCCCCGCCGCCCGCATGCTCCGCGACCAGGGGTTGGAGGCCAGCGCCGCCACCGTCGCCCGCCTCTACGCCGACTTCCTGGACGCCATCGTGATCGATAGCGTGGACGCGGACCTCGCTCCCCGGATCGAGGCGGCTGACCCGCATAGCGGTAGGCAGGGCATGGCCGTTACCGTCACCGATACGATAATGAGCTCGATGGAAAGGAAGGCCGCTCTCGCCCGCGCCACCCTGCGAGCCGCCGGCGTTAGCACGTCCTGAGCTTGTCGAAGGGCTTGCCGAAAGACAAACCTCGTCATGGATGTGCGAACATCCTTACCTCCGTCCCCTCTCCCGCTTACGGGAGAGGGGTGACCGTCAGGTCGGGGTGAGGGCCCACATCCGCACCCGCCCTGTCCACTCTGCACTGTCCACGGTAAACTAACCCTGTGATCGCCGCCCTCGTACCCGTCAAACGCCTCCAGGAGGCGAAAGGCCGCCTCGCCGAGCTACTGACCGGCGACGAACGCCGCCGCCTCGCCCTGGCGATGCTGGAGGACGTCCTGCGCGTCCTCCAGGCCGTGTCCCGCATCGACCGGACGGCTGTGGTCAGCCCTGACCCGGACGCCCTCTCCCGCGCCGAGGAGCTGGGCGCTGCGCCTCTGCCGGAGCCGCCCCTCTGTCGAGGCGTCAACCAGGCTCTCACCCACGCCTCGGTCGTCCTCGCCGCGCAGGGCGCGGACGCTCTCCTCGTCGTCGCCGCCGACATCCCCGCCGCCCTGCCTGAGGATATCGAGGCCATCCTTGACGCCCTCCCCGAGCGTGGCATCGCCGTCACCCCCACCGACGATCGCGGCACCGGCGCCCTCGCCCTGCGTCCGCCCGGCGTGGTCCCCTTTCGCTACGGGCGTCGCTCCTCTGTCGTCCACAAGCGTGAGGCCGTCGCTCTCCGCCTGCCCGCCCGCGTCCTTCACCTGGACTCGCTCGCCCACGACGTGGATGAGCCGAACGACCTGGCGGCGCTGCTAGCCCATCCCGCCGAGACCGTCACCCACCGCTTGCTGACTGAGCTCCGCATCGCCGAGCGACTGGATGCCGTCCGTTCCGCCCCCGCTGGAGGCGAGTCAGCGTCCACCGGATGAAAGACATGCCGGCTCTGGACGCCATCGCCACCCGCCGCTCCGTCCGCCGCTTCGCGCCCCGTGAGGTCCCGCGCGATCTCGTCCCTAAGCTCATCGCTGCCGCCTGCGCCGCCCCCGCGCCCCACCACAACCGCCCCTGGCGCTTCGCCGAAGTCAGGCCCGAGACGCGGCCCCGCTTGATCGAGGCGATGGCCGCCGCCTGGCGCGCGGACCTGGAAAGCGACCGGCGGCCACGGCAGGCTCTCGACAAGCCCCTCGCCCGCTCGCGCCGGCAGCTGACGGAGGCGCCGCTGCTCCTCCTCGCCTGCCTGGAGCTGGGGAGCGACCGCGACTGGCCGGACGAGCGCCGCCGCGCCGCTGAGCGCGATATGTACGTGCAGAGCCTGGGCGCCGCCCTCCAGAACCTGCTGCTCGCCGCCCACGCCTACGGCCTCGGCGGCTACCTGAAGGGCGCACCGCTCTTCTGCGCCACGGCGGTCACGGAAGCGCTGGACCTGCCACCCGGCTGGCAGCCCGCCTTCCTCGC
>JADFKX010000017.1 GCA_022564695.1 Chloroflexota bacterium
TAGCCCGGGTGCGGCGCGTCGCCGAGGAGGGTGGCGCCTGGCTCGACCCCGACACCTACGTCGTGCCGCGCTCGTATCAGGCGGCGCTGCGCGCGGCGGGCGGCCTGCTGGCGGCCACGGACGCGGTGCTGGACGGCGAGGTCGGTTCCGCATTCTGCCTGGTGCGGCCGCCGGGCCACCACGCCACCCCCACGCGGGCGATGGGGTTTTGCCTGTTCAACAACGTGGCCATCGCCGCCGCCCATGCCCTGGAGCGCCGTAGCCTGGAGCGGGTCGCCATCGTCGACTTCGACGTGCACCACGGGAACGGCACCCAGGACGCCTTCTACTCGGAGCCGCGCCTGCTCTACATCTCCACCCATCAGTACCCGTACTATCCCGGAAGCGGGTCCTGGTCAGAGACAGGGCGGGATCGGGGAGAGGGAACGACGGTCAACCTGCCGTTGCCGCCGGGCTGTGGGCGCAAAGAATACCTGCGCTGCTATCGGGAGGTGGTTGAGCCGCTGCTGCGTCGCTTCCGGCCTCAGCTCCTCCTCGTCTCCGCGGGCTTCGACGCTCATTTCGCCGACCCGCTGGCGCAGGAGTTGCTGGACACCCGCGGCTACTACGAGATCGCTACGCTGCTCAAGGCGCTCGCCGATGAGCTGTGCCGGGGCCGCATCATCTTCACCCTGGAGGGCGGCTACGACCATACGGCGCTGGCCTGGTCCGTGCGCGCCTGCATCGATGCGCTGCTGGGGAACGAGTTCGCGCAGGACCCGCTGGGCGCGGCGCCTGCCGTCCCCGGGCCAGACATCGACGCGCTGCTGGCGACGGTCAAGCGGGCGCACAGGCTGGTGGACGGCTAGTCCGGCAGCAGCCGCGTGAACACCTCGTTGGCCAGCAGGCGGCCGTGGTCGGTGATGCGGATGCGGTCGTTCGTCCGCTCCAGCAGATCCAGCTTCGTCAGCTCGGCGAACGTATCGGCGTAGGCCGCCTCCGCTCCGGCCCCAAAGCGGCGCCGGAACTCGGCCAGCGATACGCCCTCGTTGAGGCGTAGCCCCATGATTAGCGTATCGGAGCGGGCCACCTCCGGTCGGGCCTCCTCCACGTACGTCACCTGCCGCATCGATTTCAGGAGAGCGGCGACGTCCGTAGCGTCGGGCGGGCCGGCGTTGGCCGCTTCCTGGACAAGCTGGACGTATCGTTTGGGCGAGTAGACGTCGGCGAAGCGGGTGCCGCTGAGGTGCGAGTGAGCCCCCGCCCCGAGTGCCAGCCAGTCGCCGTTACGCCAGTACACCAGGTTGTGGCGGCACTCCTGCCCCGGTCGGGCCCAGTTGGAGATCTCGTACTGCTGGTAGCCCGCCTCCGCCATCCGCTCCTGGGACCACTCGTACATCGATGCCTGAACGTCCCCATCCGGCTCCGGCGCGCGACCGTGGTCGATGTCGTAGGCCAGCTTCGTTCCCTCCTCCACGGTGAGCGCATACAGCGACATGTGGTCGGGCGCCAGGCTTATCGCCCGCTTCAGGGAGGCCTGCCAGCGCTCCATTTGCTGCTCGGGCAGGCCGTAGATCAGGTCCAGGTTGATCCTCTGGAACCCCGCATCTCGCGCCCAGCGGTACGCTTCCTCCGCCTCCGCCGCCGAGTGGATGCGGTCGAGCGCCGCCAGCTCGTCGTCGTGGAAGGACTGGACGCCAAAGCTGAGCCGGTTCACGCCCAGCGCCAGCAGTTCGCGCAGGTAATCCAGGTTCACGGTGCCGGGGTTCGCCTCCAGCGTCACCTCCGCCTCCGGCGCCAGCTCGAACCGCTCGCGCAGCGCGGACAGAATACGCCCGATCTGCTCGATAGGGAGCAGGCTGGGCGTGCCGCCGCCGAAGAAGACGGTAGGTACGGGGCGGCCGCGCGCGTACTGTGACCACAGCTCCATCTCCGTAATGAGAGCGCTGACGTAGGGCTGCACCAGCTCCTCCAGCCCGGCGTAGGAGTTGAAGTCGCAATAGGAGCACTTCAGGGTGCAGAACGGTATGTGAACGTAGAGGGAGAGGGCGCCGGAAGGCTTCATATCAGCATGGTAGCATGTCCGCCGCGGGCGACCAGAACCCTCCACCCTGATTAGCGAAGGGCGTCACAGAGCCATGGTTGA
Source organism: Chloroflexota bacterium (assembly GCA_022564695.1). GTDB lineage: Bacteria > Chloroflexota > Dehalococcoidia > SM23-28-2 > RBG-16-64-32 > JADFNQ01. The sequence goes on from JADFKX010000017.1 coordinate 2,126, forward strand.
CATTCGGTGAAATGGCGGCTGACCGCCTGCGGGTCACATCTGCTATTGACCGGTACCTAGTACAATGTCGGCGAATCGCATAGGAGCGGAACACGATAATGCAGCCGGAGTTAGCCAGACAAAAAGACCGGAATCTGCTGAAAACGGAGGCTTCAACCTTCCGCCGCCTGCGGCTGTCCTCCACCCTCGTCAAGTTCCTGATAGTGGGCGGAATAGCCTATCTCATTAATCAGTCCGCCCTGTTCCTGCTTTACGACACGTCGCTCTTCTGGTTCCTGCCCGCTAAGGACACCGCGGCGGGCTTGTTGTTGTTCACTCACCCGGACGTACGTCTGTTGCTCGCTTCGATCCTCGCTGTAGAGGTGGCCATCATCTTTCAGTTCAATGCTCACGAGCGTTGGACTTTCCGAGACCGAGTGCGTCAGGGCTGGGGCCCGTTCCGATTCCTCAAGTTCAACCTGACGTCCGCTGGTAGCCCAATCATCATCGTGGTGACGATCAATACCCTCACCCCCTTGTTTGGGATCAGCCCTTATATCTCTAACACGATCGGCATATTATTCGGGGTCACCTGGAACTGGACAATGAATAATCTTGTCATCTGGCCCCAACGACAAGAGGGTTAACCACTGCGGGCGCCGGATACAGGCGTCCCTATCTGACACGGCCTACCCATCCTCCTCCTTCAGCCCCTCCTCTCGCATCAAAAGGTAGCGGCTGCTCACCAGCAGCACGAAGAAGGCTAACACGGCGAGGAGGGAGAACCACTGCTGGTTGCCGTCGATCCACGAGAAGAGCCAGCCCACCCTCAGATAGTTGTCCTCGGCCTCGAAGGGCATCGAGGTGAAGTTAATGTACGCGAAGTACACGTTGAAGAACTGCACCACGCTAAGGACGCCGAGTACTGCCCAGATGGCCCTGGAGTTCATAGCGAACCCGGCCGTCATCAGCAGCAAGATGGAAGCGAATAGATAGCGCTCGTGCATGCGTGTCATGAACAGAAAGAATGCCATTACAGACAGTGCAGTGCCCAGGGCAAGCGGGCCGGGACCCTTAGCGTCGCGAAACGTCCAGATGATGCTGATGCTTGCTGCCGCGTACAGGATGATGCCCCACCAGCGATAAGCAAGTCCCCAGAAAGTCAGGTCGTCTGGCTCAAACCAGGCCGTCAGTCCCCAGAAGTCCAGGGCCCAGAAGTTGTAGGCGTAGAAGGAGTTGAACGGGTACACCTCGGTGGCGTCCTGCAGCTGGCCGAAAATAGCCAACGGGTTGGAGGGGAAGAACGGTAGGAGTATCAGGAGCGCCGCTAATAGCGCTGCCGCAACCGCAGGCCAGACCCGGGCGGCGAGACCCCTGCCGAACGCGATGGTTCGGGTTAACGGCTCGGCCGTCTCCGGCAGGTTGGGCAAGACCTGCCGGATCTCGTCCCTCAACCCCCAGAAGACAAACACCGGCAGAGCACCGATCGCCAGTGGCTTCACCAGGAATCCAACCGTGAACACCACCGCTGCCATGAGTGTACGCTTGCGGGCCAGGTAGTACACGGTGAGGAGGAGGAAGAAGGCCAGTAGGCTATCGACCTGTCCCCACACGGGGCCAACAAGGAGGATTACCGGGTGCAGTAAGTAGAGGGCGGCCGCTCCCACCCGGATACCGGGCTTATGGCCCTCGAGGATGCGGTAAAGCAGATAGGCCGAGGCGAGATCGGCGGCTATCGAGGGCAGCTTCAAGGCGTACCAGAACTGATCGCCGCTGAACGAGAACAAGCTGTCCAGGCTGCCGATCAGCCATAGAACGTAGAGGTAGCCCGGCGTCCAGTCGGAGAGGAAGTCGCCGCTGTAGAAGTTCCATGGCCCTTGTTCGGCCAGCCTCACGCTCCAGAACTGGAACGTCCCCAGGTCGATGCCGAAGCCCGGCAAGGCCGCTGCACCCAGCCGTATCAGCAGGCCAATCGCCAGGACGATGAGGATAGGGTTGGCCCGGACGCTAAAGCTTATCTTGATGTCCGAAGCGCCCGCCTGTTCCCTATCCATGAGTCACGTGAGTCATCTAGTCTATCAACCCCTCGGCAGGTACAACGTCTGCCTGTGGGACAACGTTACTCATACGAACTAACGCCAGGATGAGAACCAGAAGTAGGACTTACTCAAGCCATCGGAGACGTCAACTGCCGCCAGGTGCGGGTAGAAGTAGACGAAAGTCAGTGCCGCCGCCGCCAGAAAGACGATGGCAGGGACCCTACCCAACGGTTGCTGCCACAGCCAATGGACGACGTACGCTAAGGCCAGCAACAGGAACGCCAGGCTGGGAAGGTAGTGATAGATGAACAATAGCCGGGGCTGAATGGCCCAGGGCAGGAGGAAAGCGAGGTAGGTCAGCACAACAAACAGCAGGGCCGCCTGTTCGGGTCCCAGGCTGCCTGATACAGACAGCCTGCCCGTCGCTTCTTCAAACCTGGTCCGCAGGCCGCTAAGACCCTGCCACAAGAGGAAGGCCAGGGCGGGAAGGCCAGCCCACAAGATGATGGGGTTGCCTAAGGAGTAGATCACGGCGCCGCCGGAGGACACGTATAGGAAGATGGGCCGCATCATGATCGGCCACGTATCCCAGGGCGACGAGTAGGGATGGAAGGCTTCCGGGCCCGTCACCTGGGGACTCGTCGAGTGGAATTGGTAGGCGTCGCGGTTCAGCAACAGCACATCTCCAAGGCCGTGCCCGGTGAACAGCATAGGAACGTACGTCAGAAGATAGATGGAGAGCGGCACAACAACGAAGAACAAAGGGAGAATCATGAGGGACGTCGCGGGAGGGATTTCCTCGTCGGCCTGCCCGGAGCGCGATAATCGGTTGATGACGTATGGGGCCACGGGCGCCAACGCCCAGAACGCCATCCACGCCCCCAAAGCCGCAACAAAGACGGACGCCGACACGTCGGGCGCGAGTACGCCGGGCCGGATTTCGTCGACCAGGAATCCGCCGAACATGACAGGCGTGCCTAAATAGAAAGCTAGCAGAGTCACGGGGGCCAGGTAGACAAAACTGGCGCCCTTGCCTTGTCCTGCCCGCCAGTAGCGGTATAGGAAATACATGACGATGGGGAAGACGGTCAAGAGGGCGGTCAGTTTGATGGCCAAAGCCGCTCCAAAGAACATCCCAGAGAACAAGAAGCGGTCAGACACAAGGAAATAGACGGTGCCCAGGATGAAAAACAAGAGGTACGTGTCGGGGGTAGCGATCCTCGATTGAACGAAGAAGAGCCCTTCGAACACCATTAGGAATCCCGCCGCCAAGCCGGCGATCTCGCTCCTGAAGAGGCGCTTCGCCAGCAAGTAGATGAAGAAGACCGAGCCGACGCCTGCCAGGGCGCCGAAGAACCGCCAGCCGATTGGGCTGTCCTCCCCCAGCAGAGCCATTCCGCCCGCCATGAACAGCTTGGAAAGGGGAGGATGTGTGTTCTCGTGCCCGATGAATTCCCAGGCATCGGGGTCCCCACGGAGGATCTCCTGGCCGGTAGCCGGAAAAAAGATCTCGTCGAAGTAGAACTCGCCTGGTGTCCCCAGCCGGTAGAAGCGGGTGAAGAGCGCCGCTGCCAGCAGGCTAACCAGCAGACCAATGACTAGCAGTTGGCGCGCACTGATCTTCGGTGCGCTCAGGGTCAGGCCTGCCGATAGCTCCCTATCCAAATCTTTGACCTTCCTGCTGAGGGTTTGCCCGGCCCCTCGGGACCCGCTACTTGCTAGGCAGTGTAGTGCTTCAAGACGTGTGAAACACGCGGGCCAAGTTTTGTAGAGCATACTGCATGGGTGTGGTGTAGCCTAGGGCGCTGTGCTGACGGCGCCGGTTGTAGAAGCGGACGCAACCCTGGAGCAGGCGTTCCCGCTCCTCTAGCGGCCCTGGGCATGTGGCTGCTGTTCCCAATCCTGGCTCGCCTGGACCGAAGGTTGGGCGTCCACCGGGGCCTGCTAGCGACCTTCGCCGTATTCATGGGCAGCATGTTCGTGGCCTATGCCACGAGGTGGTCCTTTCGGCCACTAGCGGGACTTTCCTCAGCACCGACGCCCTGATATTCTGCACGTGTGAATGCCAGGGTCGCGATCGTTGCTTCCGGATTTGCTGCCCTTTCCCTTACGTTCGCAGGCACCGCTTGTGGTGGCGGTGCGAACCCGTTCGGAGCCAGGTCTGAGGTGGTGGTTGAGGCAGACCATGTCGCCGCCATGGCGTTCGCCCCGGACGGACGGCTGTTCTACGCCGAGCAGTTCACCGGCAACATCCGGGTGATCACCGCGGAGGGCGAACTATTGGAGGAGCCCTTCGCCCAGATGGAATTGGCCTTATACGTCGAATGGGGGCTCACCGGACTCGCCCTCGACCCCGATTTCGAGACTAACCACTACGTCTACGCCTTCCTCACCGAACCTATCGACCCCGAGACGCCCATCGGCAGGCCCCTGGTCGTGCGCTTCACCGACCAAAACAATCAAGGCACGAACCGACGCGTCATCATCGACGATCTTCCAGAGACGCTCCCTGCCGCCCCAGGATTCAACGCTAACGGCAGCCTCCACTTCGGCCCGGACGGATTCCTCTACCTCAGCCTGGGAGACTACGACACTCCTGCCTTGGTGCGGAATATGAGCAACCCCATCGGAAAGATCCTCCGCGTCAATAAGGAGGACGGCTCACCTGCGGAGGACAACCCCTTCGTGGATGACCCAGTGGTGGATCAGCGGATATTTGCCCACGGGTTCCGTGAGCCGTTTGACTTTGCCTTTCATCCGGAGACCGGCCAGGTCTACGGCTCGGACAACACTACCGTTAGCTGCGAAGCGCTAAACCTCATAACCGCGGCGGGTAGCTATGGCTGGCCGGATGTGGGCAACTTCCCCTACAGCGATTGCCAGGCGGGGGAGGGCACGAAGGGCATCCACCTCTTCGCCAGGGACGACATGGAACCAGGCAATTTTCTCTCCTTCGTCGTTGTTTCGGGACTGGAGTTCGCCTCCGGTGACATCTATCCCCTCTGGGGGGATACGCTGTTAGTCTGCGAGTCCGAGACTAATTTGATGCGACGGCTGGTCCTCAGTGGAGCGAATTTCGATCAGGTGGCAGAGGACGAGGTACTCCTCAATGACTGCGATGGGGACATCGCCACCAGCCCCGATGGCATCGTTTACTACAGTAACAAGACGGAGATCCGCCGCCTGATCCCCGATTAGGGCGGGCCCAACGGATGTCGTCTCTTGCCGTGCCCACAATATGATTGAGGCTAATGGCGACCAATCGGCAGCGTAGCAGCCGGAAGAGCCCCGGAGACGAGCCTGCCGGCACAATCGCCGAACCGGGCAGCCTGCTGCTGAGAGGCGATGAGGTAGCCGCTGCCATGGCGCTGGTGGGCTTCGTCCTCCTGTTCGTGGCCATCGCCCTGCTGGCGTCGGGCGGAACGGGCGGCGGCGGCGCAGCGACGGGAGACGCTGACCTGCCCATCAGCCAGAGCGGAGCCTCTGATACAGGCGCAGCACCCGTCGACGAGGTACAGCCGGGAGCAAGCGGTGAACAGGAGATACAGTCGCTGGCTCGGAGATCTATCGAGGCCCTGCCCGCGGGCCAGTGGCCTTCGCTCTACGACTCTTTTACCAGCGAATTTCAGGGGCGTTGTCCACGGGCGAAGTTCGATCAGGCGGGGCTGGATGCGGCCGTCCAGCTAGGCGATGACCTACAGCTTCTGCGGTTCAAGCGATTGGAGAGCGTGACGGTCGAAGGATCGATAGCGCAGGCGATCATAGTGGGGGAGATAGCAGGCCAGAGCGAGTACCAGATCCAGGCGGCGTTCCAGCTAGAGGGCGGAAGTTGGAAGATAGCGCCGGCCTCCGGCACCGCGGGCTGCGAGGCGTTCAGCCGTCTCAGCGGCTAGGTGGGCGCGGTTCGCTTACCCGCGGGATCCCGCACTCAGGGCGCGGCTCGCGCTCTAGGAGTCACCCCCATTTTGATCAGCGGTCTGATTATCACCAGCCAAGCAGCCCACGCCCCGAAGCCCTGATGCCTCAGCCTCTCGCCTGCGCTATAGTAGTTCTCAATCATGCTTAAGACCCATTCCTGTGGAGAGTTGCGCCCTTCCCACGATGGGGATACTGTTAAGCTGGCTGGCTGGGTCCACCGCCGGCGTGATCACGGCGGCCTCATCTTCATCGACCTGCGGGATCATGATGGGCTGACCCAGGTGGTGTTCAACCCAAAGAACGCCGCCGAGGCCTACGCCGTGGCCGATGTCTCCCGCGGCGAATACGTATTACAAGTCGAGGGCACGGTTGCTCGTCGGCCCAACGGTACGGTGAACCCTAACCTCCCTACGGGTGAGATAGAGGTGCGGGCGCACGCGGCCACCATTCTCAACGAGGCGAAGACACCACCTTTCTACATCGTCGGGGACTCGGACGTCGACGAGCTTCTGCGCCTGAAGTACCGCTATCTGGACCTGCGGCGGCAGCGCATGCATGATGCGATGGTCATGCGCCACCGCATCACTAAATACATCCGGGACTACTTGACCGAGCGCGGTTTCATAGAGATCGAGACGCCCTGCCTGACGGCGCCGACGCCGGAGGGCGCCCGCGACTACCTGGTGCCCAGCCGGATACAGAAGGGTCGCTTCTACGCCCTGCCCCAGTCACCGCAGCAGCTCAAGCAGCTCCTCATGGTCGCCGGCTTCGAGCGCTACTACCAGATCGCCCGCTGCTTCCGGGACGAGGATCTGCGGGCGGACCGCCAGCCGGAGTTCACGCAGCTTGATCTGGAGATGAGCTTCGTCGAGGAGGAGGACATTATGCGCCTCCTGGAGGAGCTGCATACCAGTCTCACGGAGACAGTCCGGCCCGACCTGAAGATGGTGAAGCCGTTTCCGCGCCTGCCCTACGAGGAGTCCATGCGGCGGTTCGGCACGGACAAGCCCGACCTGCGCTTCGGCCTGGAGCTGGTTGACCTCACGGACGTGTTTAAGGAGAGCGAGTTCACTATTTTCAGACAGGCGGTGGCTCAGGGCGGCGTGGTGCGGGCGATCTGCGTCCCTGGCGGCGCTACCTTCAGCCGCAAGCGGGTCGATGAGCTCACCACCTTCGTGCATGGCTACGGCGCCAGGGGGCTAGTCTCCGTGGCGCTCCTCGGCGAGGGCGGCCTCGACTCGCTTGTCCATGAGGATATCCGCTCACCGGTCGCCAAGTACCTCACGGTCGAGCAGGTGCAGGCGATGGCAAGGCTGGCCGGCGCTAATCGCGGCGATATGTTCCTGATCGTCGCCGATACCTCCGCCACGGCGAACAAGGCGCTGGACGGCCTGCGCAGGGAGGTCGGCCGGCGGCTAAACCTCGCCGACCCCGATATGCTGCACTTCGTCCTGATCTACGACTTTCCTATGTTCGAGTGGCACGAGGAGGACAAGCGCTGGTACTCTGTGACCCACCCGTTCACTCAGCCGCGGCAGGAGGAGATGCACCTGCTGGAGACCGACCCGGGGGCCGCGCACAGCCGCTCCTATGACCTCATCTGCAACGGTTGGGAACTGGGAGGCGGCAGCATTCGTATACATCGGAGAGAGATGCAAGAGGAGATGTTCCGCATACTGGGAATCGGGCTGGAGGAGGCGCAGAGCCGGTTTGGGCACATGCTGGAGGCGTTCGAGTATGGAGCGCCGCCTCACGGCGGCTTCGCCACAGGGATCGACCGCACGGTCGCGCTCCTCGCTCAGAGGGATGATATCCGGGAGGTTATGGCCTTCCCCAAGACGAAGAGCGCCACGGATCCTATGACCGGCGCGCCGGCGGAAGTGACGCCGGAACAGCTCTCGGACTTGCACATCGCCGTAACGGGGGCGGAGAAGGAAACGTCTTAGCCTGCGATTGCGTTGATAGGGTGTAGGCCGCGTTGTTATGATGAATAGTCGGTTCGGCAGGTAACGGGCAGGCGCATCCCGGTAAGGTAGGCATCATATGGAAACCCGCAGGCTCATATTCGTTCTCGGCGGCATAGCCGTCATGCTCGTCGTTGTTGTCGGCGGCCTGGCGCTGGCGCTGAGCGGTGGCGGTGGTAACGGTGACGGCGGCGGCCCCGGCGACACCGGCGATGACACCCCCGCTGCCGAGTCGTCTCCTCTCCCCGAGCGCGTGGAGGGTGAGCTCCGGCTGTTCGGCCCCGACCCGATAACTCTCGACCCGGCCTGCGCTTCGGACGCCGGCTCAGCCGAGTATATCGTCGAGATATTCTCCGGCCTCGTCTCCTTCGACCGTGACCTGAAAATCATTCCCGACCTAGCCGAAGAGATCCCTGAACCGACGCAGAACCCGGACGGAACCGTCACCTATACCTTCAACCTGAGGAAGGACGTCAAGTTTCACGACGGCTCGCGACGGGTAGTGGCGGAGGACTTCAAGTTCTCCTTGGAGCGCTCCCTGGACCCGCGCACGCTCTCGACCGTGGGTATTATCTACCTGGATGACATCGTGGGAGCGCGGGAGTTCGCCGCCGGAGACGCGGACGAAGTTAGCGGCATCGAGGTGATGAACGCCAACACCCTGAAGATCACGATAGACGCGCCCAAGGCCTACTTCCTGGCTAAGCTCACCTACCCCACCGCCTACGTCGTAGACCGGCGCGAGGTGGGCGACTCCACTTGCTTCTCCGACACACAGTGGACGCTACGGCCCAACGGCACAGGGCCCTTCAAGCTGGAAGAGTGGCAGGTCGGCCAGCGCATCGTCCTCACGGCCAACGAAGGGTTTCACCTGGACCCCAAGCCATCGCTGGCCCAGGTCACATACTTCCTCGCCGGTGGCTCCGCGCTCATCATGTACGAAAACGATGAGATAGACCTCACCGGCGTCGGCGTCAACGATATTGAGCGTATCCGTGACCCCAGCGACCCGTTGAACGCGGAGTTCCGTGAGAGCCCCAGCCTCAACACGTTCTACATTGGCTTCAACACCCAGGTGCCGCCTTTCGATGACCCCGTCGTGCGGCGGGCGTTCGGCATGGCCATCGATAAAAAGGTGCTGACCGAGGTCGTGCTCAAGGACCTCGTGGTGCCGGCCAACGGCGTCCTGCCGCCGGGCATGCCCGGCTTCAACGAGGAGCTTGAGGGTATCCCCTTCGATCCGGAGGGCGCACGCGCGCTCCTGGAGGAGGCCGGCGGTCCAAGCATCGTGCGCGACGCCACCCTCCTCGACTCCGGGCGCGGCGCCAGCGTTGGGCCGATCATTGAGGCGGTCGTCGCCATGTGGGAGGAGAACCTGGGCGTGACGGTGGACGTGAATCAGGAGGAGTTCGGCCTGTTCCTCAGAGACCTGGACGAAGGGAGCTTCCAGATGTTCAGCCTGGGCTGGATCGCGGACTACGTGGACCCGCAAGACTTCCTGGACATCAAGTTCCACTCCGCCAGCGGCAACAACGAGATGAAGTACTCCAACCCGCAGGTAGACGACCTGCTGGAGCGGGCCCGTGTAGAGCAGGACGAAGCTACGCGCTATGAGCTGTACCAGGAGGCGGAGGAGATCATCGTTCAGGAAGCGCCCTGGATCCCTCTGTACCACGGCAAGACCAACGCCCTCGTCAAACCGTACGTCCAGGGCTACTTCCTCGCCCCGTTCGTTATCCCCAACCTGCGCTACGTTAGCCTGAGTCGTTAGAGCGGGGGCGCCTTCATGCAGGGGCTCGCGTCATACATCATACGGCGGCTGCTCTGGGCGCCGGTGATCCTGCTGGCGGTCTCCCTGGTCACGTTTGGCCTGGGCCGGTTCGGGCCCGGCGATCCGATCCAGATCCTCCAGGGCCAGTACCGCGATCCGGAGGTGCGGGAACGCATCGCCAATGAGCTGGGCTACAACGATAACTTCTTCGTCCAGTACGGGCGCTACATGGGGAACTTCGTCACCGGTGACCTGGGCACCTCTCTGACCTACCGCGGGCTGCCGGTTGCGGACGTCATTTTTCCACGGCTGTGGGTGACCTTCCAGTACAACCTGCTGGCCTTGGTGCTGATATTCGCCATCGGCCTGCCGGCCGGCATCTGGTCGGCGCTGAGACAGGGCACCTGGATGGACCCGTTTCTCATATCGGTCTTCCTGTTTTTCGCCTCCGTGCCGGTGCTTGTGAGCATACCCGTCATGCAGTGGCTGTTCGCGCTTAAGCTGGGCTGGCTGCCTTCGGGCGGCTGGGAGGTGCGCGAGTTCTTCGGGATAGAGATCGGGGTGCTAGATAAACGGATCATCCTCCCCCTCATAATCCTCACCCTTCCCGGCATCGCCGGCGTCGCCCGCTATATGCGCGCCCAGGTGCTGGAGGTGCTGGACGAAGACTACGTGCGGACGGCGCGGGCCAAGGGTCTGGCGGAGTTCACGGTGGTTAGCCGCCACATCGCCCGCAACGCCCTGCTGCCCCTGGCGACGATCATGGGGTTCGCGTTAGTGGGGTTGCTCGGCGGCTCTATCTTCCTGGAGACGTTGCTGGGTATCCCGGGCATCGGCTCTTACGCATTCGAGGCCGTCTTCAACCGCGATTACGACAGCATCATGGCGATCGTGCTAATCACTTCCACTGCCTTTGTCGCGGCGAACCTCGTGGTCGACATAACGTATGCGTTCATCGACCCGCGCATCCGGCTGGGTGGCGGAGCGGGGCGCTGATGGCTTACGAGGCGGCAAACGGCACGTTGGGGGCGGAGGACGTCACCCCGCGGCGCTCGTTCCTGGTCCTGCGCAGGCTGGCCCGCAAACGGCTGGCTGTGGTGGCGCTGGTGGTCATCGTGATAATCTACCTGGCCGGCATCTTCGCCCCCCTGGTCGCCCCCTACGGTTTCGCCGACACGGATTTCGGGAACACGTTCGCCGGGCCCAGCCTGGAGCACCCGTTTGGGACCGACCGTCTGGGCAGAGATATGCTATCGCGGGTGATATGGGCATCCCAGACCACGGTTATCATCTCGGCTGCCGCCATCCTCACGGGCGGGCTGGCCCTGGGGGTGACGCTGGGGCTGCTCGCCGGCTACGCCGGTGGTCGAGTCGATAACCTGATCATGCGCGTCGCCGACGCCTTCTTCGGCCTGCCCGAGATCTTGATGCTGCTCCTTATAACCGCTACTGTCCGTCCCAGAGTGGAGAACTTCTTCGACAAGTTCGACGGCTGGCCGATCCTGGGCGGACTGAACGAGGCGGGGCTGCCGGACTACTTTCTCATCTTCGGGGTGCTCTCCCTGTTCGGCTGGGTGGGGATGGCCCGCATAGTCCGCTCCCAGGTGCTGTCGCTGCGGGAGACCGACTACGTGATGGCCGCTCGGGCGGCGGGCGCGCGGACGCCGCGGCTGCTGTTCCACCACCTCCTGCCCAACGTGAGCAACATCGTTATAGTGGCGATCACGTTCTCACTCGGCGCTATCGCGGGCACTGAGATCGCCCTCACCTGGCTGGGGATCGGCATCCAGCCGCCGCACCCCAGCTTCGGGACGATGATCTTCGATGCGAGCGGGCTAACGACGCTAAGGGCGCACCCGAACCTGATGCTGGTGCCGGCCGTGGTGGTGGCCTCGCTGCTGTTCTCCTTTAACCTCCTGGGCGACGCCCTCAACGACGTGATGAACCCCCACCGCCGGTAGGTCTGGTGGAAGACGAAATAGGGCCGGCTTCCCAGGAGCTCATCGCCCGGCTGTGGCAGGAAGAGTGGGGCCTGCCCAACGTTAGCGCCAGGCGGCAGTATATGCCGGCGGATGTGGAGGGCTTAGCCTGGCGCGCCGGCGACGGCAACGAAATCGGGCTTGTTACTTGGGCCGTGGACGGCGACCGGGCGGAGATAGTCTCCGTGCAGGCGCTGGAGCCGGGCCGGCGTATCGGCTCCAGGCTGATGGACGCGGCGGAGGAGGAGCTGCGGCGGCGAGGCGTGAAGACCGTGCATCTCGTCACCACCAACGATAACACCCGCGCGCTCTCGTTTTACGTGCGCCGCGGCTATCGGCTCGTCCGTCTCCACCTGGACGCGATGGACCGCGTTCGGCAGGCGAAACCGCACGTACCGCTAATCGGCGACGACGGCATCCCCCTGCGGGATATGTGGGAGCTGGAGCGTGAGCTTTAAGAGGCGTCTCTGCGGCGACCAAGGGCTACGTCCTGCGGAACGCGGGTGATATAATCGAGTCCGTGAAGGTTTCCGTCGAACGCATCCCCGAAAGTCAGGTGGTCTTGGAGATCGAGATCGAGCCTGACCAGATGGAGCGCTCTCTGGATCGGGCCTACCGTCGCCTCGTGAAGCGCACCGATATCCCCGGCTTCCGCAAAGGGAAGGCCCCGCGCGGTATGCTGGAGCGCCACGTGGGCCGGGAACGGCTGGTGCACGAGGCGCTTGATGTTCTGATACCTGAGGCCTACAACCTGGCCCTGGAGGAGCAGCAGATCGAGGTGGTAGACCAGCCGAAGCTGGACATCGTCCAGGAGGAGCCGCTGGTCTTCAAGGCTACCGTCTCCATCCGTCCTACGGTGAAGCTGGGTGACTACACCAAGCTGCGCCTCGGCCGGCCCAGCCTCGTCGTAGCCCAGGAGAACGTGGACGCGGCGGTGGAGGAGCTGCGTCACCGCTACGCCCTGCATGAGCCGATGGAACGCCCGGTGAAGGTTGGCGACCTGGTGCGGGCCGATGTCCGCGGCCAGATCGACGGGCGCGAGGTGTTCGCCGACGACGATTTCGAGTTCACACCGCGTGACGGCGCTACCGTCCTCTTACCCGGTTTCGCGGAGGGCGTTATCGGCGCCGAGAAGGGGGTGGCCAAAGAGGTGACCGTAACCACTCCGCCCGGCGCCCAGCCGCTCGCAGGGAAGTCTGGGACGTTCACCGTCGTCGTCAAAGAGGTCAAGGAGGAGCGGCTGCCGGCGCTGAACGATGAGTTCGCGCGTGAGGTTGGCGAGGGCTTCCCCAGCCTCCAGGCGCTGCGCCAGCACCTTGAGTCCGAGATCCGCGAGCGTCTTGAAGCCGAGGCGAAGGAGAAGTATCGGGATGACGCTCTGGGCGAACTGGTAAAAACGACAAAGGAGTTGGAGTACCCCCCTGTCCTGCTGGAGAGAGAGACCGATCATATCCTGCGGGATGAGGCGCGGGCAGCCGGTCAGGACGTCGACCGCTACCTGGAGTCCGCCCAAGGCGGAGGCAAACCAATGCAGGAGATCAGAGAGGCGCTGCGGCCAACCGCCGAGGAGCGGGTACGACGCTCGCTAACGCTTACCGCCCTTGCGGAGGCGGAGCAGCTGAAGGTAGAGCCCTCCGAGGTTGACGCTGAGATCGAGCGCATCGTCAGCTCGTCGGGCACGCAGGAGTCGCAGATACGCCAGCTGTTCGATAACTCCAGCGGCCGTGAGGCGATGGAGCGATCACTTGTGACTCGCAAGACTCTGGACCGGCTCATCGAGATAGTGTCCGGCCCCAAACCGGCGAAGAGAGCCGCCGCGACCAAGCGGGCTAAGAAGGCGGCGGCGCCAAAGAAACAGAAAGCGAAGGCAGTAGAGGAGGAACAGACGTGAGACCGGAGTCGATAATCCCATATGTCGTAGAGCAGAGCCCGCGCGGTGAGCGCGCCTTCGATATCTTTTCGCTGCTGTTGAAGGAGCGCATCGTCTTCCTGGGTTACCCGATCGATGACCAGATCGCCAACGTCATCATCGCCCAGCTCCTCTACCTGGAGCGGGAGGACCCGGACAAGGACATCAACATGTACATTAACTCGCCGGGCGGCGTGATCAGCGCCGGGCTGGCGATTTACGATACGATGCAGCTCATGCGTTGTGACTTGGCCACGATCTGCGTCGGTGAGTGCGCCAGCATGGCCACCGTGCTCCTCGCCGGCGGGACGAAAGGCAAGCGGTACGCTCTCCCCCACTCCACTATTCACATCCATCAGGCGCGGGGCGGCGCCACCGGCCAGGCGGCCGATATCGAGATCCACGCCAAGGAAGTGCTCCGCCGCAATGAGGTCGTGAAGGAGATCCTGTCGCGTCACACCGGGCGCTCTATGGAGGAGATCACCCGCGATACTGATCGCGACTTCTTCATGGACGCCGAGCGCGCCAAGGACTACGGCATAGTCGACGAGATATTGACCGGCGGCAAGCTGGCTGCCGTCGCCGGCGGAGACTCTGCTAAGGAGTAGCCCATGCCCAACGCTAAAGGGGGCAAGACCAGCGCCACCTACACCTGCTCGTTCTGCGGCAAGAACCAGGAACAGGTTCGGCGCCTGATCGCCGGGCCCGGCGCCGTCTACATCTGCAACGAGTGTGTAGAGCTGTGCCGCGAGATCATCCAGGAGGAAAAGCCCAGCCCCTCGCGGCCCAAGCTGCCGTTGCAGAAGATTCCCCCTCCCAAGATGATCTACGAGCAGCTCAGCGAGTACGTCGTGGGGCAGGAGCAGGCCAAGAAGGTCCTCTCCGTGGCGGTCTACAACCACTACAAGCGCATAGGCGCCGCGCCCAACAGCGAAGTGGAGCTGGAGAAGAGCAATATCCTGCTGCTGGGGCCCACCGGCTGCGGCAAGACGCTCCTGGCCCGCACCCTGGCCGATATACTCGACGTGCCCTTCACCATTGCCGACGCCACCGCCCTTACCGAGGCCGGCTACGTGGGCGAGGACGTGGAGAACATCCTCCTCCGTCTGATCCAGGCCGCCGATTTCGACGTGGCCAAGGCGGAACGGGGGATCATCTATATTGACGAGATAGACAAGATCACCCGCAAGAGCGGGGACAACCCCTCCATAACGCGCGACGTCTCGGGAGAGGGCGTGCAGCAGGCGCTCCTGAAGATCATTGAGGGCTGCGTGGCCAACGTGCCCCCACAGGGGGGGCGCAAGCACCCGCACCAGGATTTCATCCAGATCAACACCGCCAACGTGCTGTTCATCTGCGGCGGCTCTTTCCAGGGGCTGGACTCCATCGTCGATGCCCGCGCCGGCAAGGGGCGCCGCACCATCGGGTTCCGCTCAGGCATGGCGGAAAAGAGCCGCGCCGATACCGTGGACGAGCTGCTCAAGCAGGTAATCCACGACGACCTGCTCAAATACGGTCTCATCCCGGAGTTCGTGGGCCGTATTGCGATGGTCGTCTCCCTGCAGACGCTGGACGAGGACGCCCTGGTACGCATCCTTACCGAGCCCAAGAACGCCCTGGTTCGCCAGTATCAGAAGTTCTTCTCCCTGGACGGCGTGGAGCTGGTGTTCACGGACGATGCCCTCAAAGCCACGGCTGAGGAGGCGATGAGCCACAAGACCGGCGCTCGCGGCCTCCGCACCGTCCTGGAGGACTGCCTGCTGGACGTCATGTACGAGATACCTTCGCGCGACGACGTTAAGAAGTGCGTCGTAGACGCTAACGCCGTCCGCGGCCTGCGGCGGCCGCTGCTGCTGACTGGCTCCGGACAGGTGGTGGAGCTCTGGGGCGCCGAGCCTAAGGGCGAGACGGCTTGAGCTAGACCGCGCCCGTTTCGGAACCCAACGCCCGGGCCCTCGTGCCTGGGCGTTCGTGCTATCCTGAGGGGTGTTATGGGCAAGCGGAGGTTGGATGTGCTCCTCCTGAAGCGCGGCCTGTTTGATAGCCGCGAGAAGGCGCGCGTCGCCGTGATGGCCGGCTCCGTCCTGGTGAACGACTCGCCGGCGGTCAAGCCGGCCAGCCTGGTGGACGAAGGCTCGCGCCTGCGCCTGGTGGAGAGGCCCCGCTACGCCAGCCGCGGCGGCGATAAGCTGGAGCACGCCCTGGACAGCTTCGCGGTCGACGCCGCTAACGCAGTCGTCGCCGACTTCGGCGCCTCCACGGGAGGCTTCACGGACTGCCTCCTCCAGCGCGGCGCCGCCCGCGTCTACGCCATCGACGTGGGGCGCGGCCAGCTCGCCTTGAAACTGCGACAGGATCCGCGGGTGGTCGTGATGGAAAGGGTAAACGCGCGCTATCTGGAAGCGCTTCCGGAGCCCATCGACCTGGTGACCGTTGACGTGGCGTTCATCTCTCTGCGCCTGGTTCTGCCATCGGCCAGACGCCTGCTGCGACCGGGCGCCGCCATCGTGGCGCTGTTCAAGCCCCAGTTTGAGGCCGCCAAGCGTGAGGTCGGCAAGGGCGGCGTCATCCGTGACCCGCTGATGCATGCCACGCTCATCGGGCGCTTCGCTGCCTGGTGCGTGGAGAACGGCCTGCGAATCCGAGGCCTGACGGCGTCGCCCCTGCTGGGCCCGGCGGGCAACCGCGAGTTCTTCTTCCACCTGCGGCCTGACCTGAGCGAAGTCGAAGGGGAGGCGTCCCCGTGAACAAGGTCGGCATCTTCATCGCCGCCCGCTGGCGGGGCGCCGATGAACTGCTGGAGAGCCTGCGCGACATGCTCGCCTCGCAGGTGAAGGAGGTGTGGCAGACCTCCAACTGGGATGACTCAGCAGCCCAGGAGCAGATCGAAGGGACGGACTGCATCATCTGCCTGGGCGGCGATGGCTCAGTGCTGTGGGCGGCGCGGGCGGTTGTGCCTCACGCCGTGCCAATCTTCGGCGTTAACATGGGACGCCTCGGCTTCCTGGCCGAGATCGGCCCCAAGGAGCTGATGGATAAGCTTCCCCGCGTCCTGGCGGGCGAGGGCCGTGTTGAGGAGCGGGCGATGCTCCAGGTTCGGATCCCGGTCTGGGGCCAGACGTTCCAGGCCCTGAACGACGTTGTGGTCGGCCGTTCTCTTGCCGGTCGGCCCGTCTACCTGGACGTGTCCGTAGACGGTCGCCGCTTGGCCGTCTACCGCTCAGACGCCGTTATCGTGGCCACCGCCACCGGCAGCACCGGCTACTCCCTGTCCGCCGGCGGACCTATCCTCCATCCGGAATCGCGAAACCTGGTGCTGACCCCGGTGGCGCCGCACCTCGCGCCGGCGCGGTCCCTGGTTCTGCCTGAGGATGCCGTTGTCGATCTCGTGCTGAGCACGGAGGAGGGCGCCACCGTCAGCGTCGATGGGCAGGTGAACCGCTCCCTGGAGAGCGGGGACAGCGTCTCCGTCTGTCGCAGCCCGCACGTCGCCCGCTTCCTGCGGCTGTCCGAGTCGTCAGACCACTATCGCATCCTGGCCGAGAGGATGGAGTGGCTGACCGGGATCAACCCCGCGAAGTACCCGGAGATATTCGATCAGAAGGGCGCCGGGCCCAAGTAGCGGCGGAGCCCACACACCGGATACGGCACTTGTCCGAACCCTCCCCCGAACGAGTCCTGAAGAGCCGCCGCCTTTACGAAGGGCGGATCCTGAACCTGCGAATCGATACCGTTGAGCTGCCGGGAGGCCTCAAGGCCACCCGCGAGGTCGTGGAGCACAGCGACGTTGTCGCTATAGTGCCTCTCCTGGAGGAGGGCGATGTGCTTCTCGTCCGTCAGTATCGCCTGCCCACGGAGAAGGTGCTGCT
>JADFKX010000155.1 GCA_022564695.1 Chloroflexota bacterium
TATGAGGTCGATGTGCTGGTGGATACCGCCCGGCTCGGGGATGTCCTCCAAGAGGATGGTGTAGGGCGGCTGGAGCTGGCCGGGGTTGGTGAAGGGGAGGGTGGGGACGGAGGGGATGACCTCGGCGGTCGCGCCGGTCTCCTCGCGGATCTCGCGGAGGACGGCCTGGACGGGGTCCTCGTCCGGCTCGATGTGGCCGCCGGGGGGCAGCCACTGCTGGAGGCGCTTGTGCCAGTGGAGGAGGGTGCGGGAGCCTTGCACGACGAAGCCGGTGGCGGTGAAGTGGCGTCTCACGGCTGCGCCTCGCGGGCGACGGAAGCGACGAGTGACAGGTCGAAATCGGCGAAGCTGTCCAGCACCAGGTCAGCCTCGTCCAGGGGCGGCAGAGCGGTTGAGGCGGCGCGGAGCTGGATGGCGAACATGTCGGCGGCCTTGGCGGAGCGGACGCCGGCCAGTGTGTCCTCCACGACGAGGCAGTCCTGTGGAGCGACACCGAGGCGCCGGGCGGCGGCGAGAAATAGGTCCGGCGCGGGCTTGCTGTTGTCCACGTCGCTGGCGGAGACGGTGGCGTCGAAGGCGTCCTGCAGGACGAGGCCGCGGAGGGTGGCGTCCACCCACTGGCGGAGGGAGGCGGAGGCGACGGCTAGGGGAACGCCGCGGCTACGCAGCTCCTCAATGAGAGGACGGGCGCCGGGCAGGGGCTCTACGGGACGCCTCAGAAGCCGCAGGACGGTCTCATCGTAGGCGCGCAGGTAGCGAGACAGCGGTTCGCTGAGGTTGAAGCGGTCTCGCAGCCAGTGCCAGCACGCCTCCACGGACGTGCCGATGATCTGGCCGTAGTCGTCATCGCTGACGCGGTGGCCGTAGGGGGCGAGGACAATGTTGAACGCCTCGTGGTACAGCGGCTCGCCGTCCCAGAGGACGCCGTCCAGGTCGAAGATGACGGCGCGGAAGGTGCGATCGGTCACGGCTGGTCCCTTTCGCGGAGGTGGGGGAAGAGGATGACCTCGCGGATGGAGGATTGGCCGGTGAGGGCCATGACGAGGCGGTCGATGCCGATGCCGAGGCCGCCGCAGGGCGGCATGCCGTACTCCAGGGCGACGAGGAACTCCTCGTCCGCCAGCTCCACCTCCTCGTCGCCGGCGGCGCGCAGGCTGGCCTGCTGGAGCATGCGCTGCCGCTGGTCAAGGGGGTCGTTGAGCTCCGAGTAGGCGTTGCCGACCTCACGGCCGGCGATGAACAGCTCGAAGCGCTCCACGAGGCGGGGGTTGTCAGGCTTGCGCTTTGCCAGGGGGGAGAGCTCCACGGGGTAGTCCAGGATGAAGGTAGGCTGGATGAGGTTGGGCTCCACTTTGTCGGAGAGGAGCTCATCGATGAGCTTGCCGCGGCCCCAGGTCTCGTCCACGGCGATGCCGCAGGAGGCGGTGGCCCGTTGCATGGACTCCAGGTCAGGATAGTCCTCGAAGTCGATGCCGCTGTAGCGCTTGATGGCGTCGCGGAGGGTGAGGCGGGGCCAGGGTGGGGCGAAGTCGATCTTTGTGTCGGCGTGGGCGACCGTAGTGTCGCCAAGCGCCTCGCGGGCGACGGTGGAGGTCATCTCCTCTACCATGTCCATCACGTCGTTGTAGTCGGCGTAGGCCTGGTAGGACTCCAGCATCGTGAACTCGGGGTTCCACTTGGCGGAGACGCCCTCGTTGCGGAAGATGCGGCCGATCTCGTAAACACGGTCGTAGCCGCCGATGACGAGCCGCTTGAGGTAGAGCTCCAGGGCGATGCGGAGGTAGAGCTGGCGGTCAAGGGCGTTGTGGTAGGAGACGAATGGTTTGGCGGCGGCGCCGCCGGCGGCGGGCTGGAGGACGGGCGTCTCCACCTCCAGGAAGCCGCGGTCGTCCAGGAAGCGGCGTATGGCGGTGATGATGCGGGAGCGGGCCAGGAACACATCGCGGACATCGGTATTGGCCATAAGGTCCAGGTAGCGCTGGCGGTAGCGAACCTCAACGTCCTGGAGGCCGTGCCACTTCTCCGGGGGCGCTCGTAGCGCCTTGGCGAGGACGGTTAGCGCTTCCACCTGCACGGTAGGCTCACCGGTCTTAGTGCGGAAGAGTGGTCCGCGCACGCCGAGGAAGTCACCGATGTCAAGGTCATGCAGGGTCTCGTAGGTCTCAGGGCCGAGGACGTCCTGCTTGAGGTAGGTCTGAATGCGGCCTGAACCATCGCGCAGGTCCAGGAACGTGGCCTTGCCCATGTGGCGCATGGCGGTGATGCGTCCGGCGATGGTGACGGGGTCGGCCGACTGGTCACGGCCTTCCAGGAGGTCGAGGGCCTGCCGGGTGGTGTGGGAGGGGCGGAAGCGGGTGGGGTAGGGGTCTATGCCGCGGGAACGGAGGCGCTCCAGCTTGGCGGTTCGCAGGGCTATAATCTCTTCTTCGCCCATCAGTGGCCTTTGAAAGCTATCAGGCGGGGCCCGGCTGGCGCCCCGCCTGATTTTACCGTTCGCTGTTTCGCTACGCTAGTCGACGCTTACGATCGTCCAGAGGAGGGCGCCAGCGGGGGCGTTCACCTTGACTTCAGCGCCAACGGACTTACCCAGCAGCGCTTGGCCCACGGGGGACTCATTGCTGATGCGGTGCCCCTTCGGGTCGGTCTCGGCGGAGCCGACGATAACGTAGGTCTGCTTTTTGCCCTTGTGGTCCTGGACGGTGACGCTAGAGCCCAGGCTAACGCGCATGTGGTCGTGGGCCTCCTTGATTATGACGGCGTTCTGGATGATCGTCTCAAGGGTGAGGATACGCCCCTCGACGAAGGCCTGCTCGTTGCGGGCATCCTCGTATTCGGGAGCGTTCTGGGCGCCCACCATCTCTTTGGAATCATGCATGCGCTGGGCCACTTCGGCCCGACGGACGTTGACAAGATGGTCCAGCTCCTGTTGCAGTTTAGTCAGGCCCTCTTTGGTAAGGGGTACGGACTTGCTTGCCATGGCTGTCACTCCCACGCCCCGCGAAAAAAGAGACTGGGGGCACGGGCCCTCAGTCAGGCGGGCGGCTGTGATACTTGCGGCGCCATTATATGGCAGTGGTCGCAGCTTGTAAAGGGGCAGAGTTGCATTGCTTTGCTGTGAAGAGGGGCTGTGATACAATCCGCGTGGCCACCCGGTGCGGCTCATGTCTGCCGGCCGGCATGTCGAAGCGCGTTAAGGATGCGACGATTTCCACCCCGCGATCTCCCGCCCAGAGATAGACCGCCTCGGCGCGACTTGCCCCGGCCGGAAGGGCCGTTCGACAGGCTGCTGCGAAGGAATCAGCGCGACCCGGCGCCGTTTATCATCGGTGGCACGATAGCATTCCTGGCCATGGTTATCGGGACGGTGCTGGTGTTTTCGGGGGCATTCGGTGGCGGTGAGGGCGGTACCACGACGACGGTGAGCGACTCCGGTGTGGAGGCGAGGTTCGGCGAGATGCCGGGGCTGCCGCCGGGGCTGGTCGCCTTGAGCGATTTCGTGGAGTTTGACACGGACGGGGATCTCTCGGCGACGATCGCGTTGCCCCTGCGCAGCCAGCCGGAGGATGAGACCGGGCTGGGCTTCTACACCTATATGGATGGCCGCTGGCAGAGGGTAGCGGATGCGCGCCTGGACAGCGGAAAGCAGCAGGCGGAGGCGGACTTCTCGCCGCTGCCCGCTAGTCTGGCGGTGCTGCGCGTGATATCCCAAGCCTATCAGACGGTGGCGTCCCTGCCGGCCGGCGGCACGCTGCACCCCGACGCGAAGGTCGATATCGTCAGCCCCAGGGATTACAAGCCGCTGAGCGATAGCACCCTGGAGGGGACGGCCACGGACGTGGTGATCGGGGGTGGTGTTCTGCTTATCCCCACCATCGTGGGCAGCGGAGAGGACACCGCGGCGGTGGTGAACGATATACTCGCCGACGATCTCTTACGGGGGCAACACATCCAGGAGATCGTGCAGCTGGCCGCAAGCGGCAGCTTCGCGGGGATCGACCTGGAGTATTCTTCGGTGGACCCGGAGCTGCAAACGGAGTTCACTGCGTTCGCGCAAGAGCTGGGACGGGCGTTGCGAGAGGACGGACGACGGTTGAGCCTGACGCTACCGCCTCCGGGTCCACAGCGTCAGGCCTACGACTGGCCCGTCTTGGGTCAGGCGGCGGACATTATCAAGGTGCTGCCGATAGCGGACCCGCTGAACTACTGGGAAACGATGACGGAGGGGCTGAACCAGCTAGTGGAGGACGTGGACCCGCGAAAGGTGATGCTGGTGATAAGCCCGTTCAGCACTGTGCTGGAGGAGGGCGGCAGCAGTAAGACGCTGGGCTATCTGGAGGCGATGCTGCTGGCTAGCGAGATCAAGGTACGGGAGCCGACAGACCCGGCGAAGATCGAGACCGACGTGGGCGTGAAGGTGGTGGCGGTAAACCTGGCCCAATCGGAGGGGGCGACCGCCCTGCGCTGGAGCGACGAGGCGGCGGCCGTATCATTCTCTTATCAGGCGCCGGACAGGCGGACCGTGTTCATCGAAAACGTGTTCAGCGTGCGGTTTAAGCTGGAGATAGTGCAGACTTATGCGCTCGGCGGCGTCGCGGTGTCCGATGGCTCAGCGCGGACCGATGTGGCCAACATCTGGTCCGCAGTGAAGGACTTCAACACATCCCTGCCAGGAGAGTTGAAGATCTTTCTGCGTGATTACGACGGGTCTTCGTACGTCGAAATCGCAAACGGGACCATCACCGCCAGCCCGTGGGACGCGGGGGCGACCGGGACATGGGTGAACCGTCTCCTGGAAATTCCGTCGCTTGACTACGCCCTTGAGGCTGGTCACCAGCTTGAATTGAAAATTATCGTCGGCAGCGGCTCGGGCGATGACATGTGGCTGGCGTATGACACGGCTACCCGGGCGTCCGTATTGA
>JADFKX010000156.1 GCA_022564695.1 Chloroflexota bacterium
CAAAGGAACCGACGTTACGGAAGCCGTGCTTGCCAAGCAGATCGACGTAGGCTTGAGTCGGCAGTAGCTGGTCGTCGATGAGCGCCTCAAAGAACTGGATACCGCACATGACGCGCGCGGGCACGGTGCGGCACCCTTCCGTCGAGTCAGGGAACGGGAAGTCGGAGATAACGAAATAGCCATCCGGCTTGAGGGCGCGGAGGACGTTGGTGGTGACCTTGTCGAGATCGCGGCACTCATGCATGGAGACGTTGATGAGGGCCACATCGTACTGCTCGCTGTCGTCGATCTCCTCCAGCATGCCGCGGGTCAGGGACACTCTGTCCTCTAGTCCGACCTTTTTAAGCCCGTCCGCGATAAGCTCCAACGTATAGGCATCGCCGTCCACGCCGACAAAGGTAGATTGAGGGTAGGTCTGCGCCATGCGTATCAAGCCGACGCCGGCGCCACAGGCCAGTTCCAGGATGTGCGCTCCTTGATCCAACCGATCGGACAGGCCCGGAACGCGGGCAAAGCCGCCGGGGATGAGACGGGTGTAGAAGGGGCGGGCGGTCTCGCTGACGCTTTGTATGAAGGCTGGGCTGCACTGATCCCACCAGATGCGCTGGCCGGATGGGAGGTTCTTCGCAAAGAGATCGAAGATTTCAGGCTGGACCATGATTCCGGGGATGCCGCCGATGTAGCCTGGGAAATCGCGGTCGAGGAGCAGTTTGTCAACGTGAGGCGCCAGCTTGAATGCCTGATCCTTGCCCAGCTCCAGAAGCTCAGAGGCGTAGGCGGCACGGCACCACACCTGGACGTATAAGGGGTCTAACCCCGTTTGCTTGGCTAGGGCCTCGGCGGTGACGCCCTGGGGATGGTTGGCGATCTCAGCCAGAAGGCCGAGACGGAGGCCTATATCCATAGTCCTTACGCCGACATATCCGGCCACCTGGGAGAGCAGTTTTCCTGCCTGCTGCTGTATCGCCTGCTGCGTCTGCTCAGGGGATGGCTGAGTCATGATAATCCTCCGATTTCTAGAGTTGTCTCTGGTAAGAGTTGCGGGCGACCTGGAGGTCGCCCTTACAGGCTGTTAGGTCGGCTTGACTGGCCGGCCGGGGAGATCGAGGCCCGGCGGCGGCGGCGCCGGATTCTGCACGCCGGATAGCAGTTGGGTGGGCACCAGGGACACCAGCTCCGCCAGCTCCCACTTGCCGTCCTTGGTGATCTGACGCTCAACCGTCTCTTCTGAGGCGAGCGAGACGTTGCCGCCGCCCACGTGGAAGATCTTGCCGTTGATGTTCCAGGCATCGTCGGTGCAGAGGTAGACGGTCATGGGGGCAACGTGCTCCGGCGTCCTCTCCACCAGGCTTGGCGGCGGCCCACCGGTCATGCCGCGCTGGGCCCGAAGCTCGCGGGCGGAATCGGGTACGGCGGCGACCATTCTGGTCTGAGCGCCGGGAGCGATGGCGTTGCAGGTGACGCCGTAGCGTCCGAGATCGCGGGCGACGACGCGGGTGAGGCCGGCGATGGCCGCCTTGGCGGCGCCGTAGTTGGCCTGGCCGGAGTTGCCGCGCAGGCCGGAGATGGAGGAGAAGTTGACGATGCGCCCGGACCGCTGCTGCCGCATCAGCACGGAGGCGGGCTTGATGGTGTTGTAGTGCCCCTTCAGGTGGACGGCGATGACGGCGTCCCACTCCTCCTCGCTCATGTTGAAGACCATGCGGTCGCGGAGGATGCCGGCGACGTTGATCAGGATGTCGATGCGGCCGAAGGCGTCAGCACACTGCTTGACCATGTTCTCGCCGCCGGTGAGTTCGGCGACGGAGTCGTAGTTGGCGACGGCGCTGCCGCCGGCGGCTTTGATCTCGTCGACTACCTGGTCGGCGGGCCCGGCGTCGTGGCCGGTGCCATCGACGTTGCCGCCGGGGTCGTTGACGACGACGCTGGCGCCCTCCTGGGCGAGGAGGATGGCGACGGCGCGACCGATACCGCGACCGGCGCCGGTGACTACGGCGTTTCGTCCCTTAAGCTTGTCTGTCATGTCTCGTATCTCCGCTAGTCAGGGCTGAAGCCCCTCCGCAGGCGGGCAGGCCTGCAGCTACTGCGTCGTTGTTCAGCCGGCGGCCTGGGGCTGCGGCTCCTGCTTGGCGCGGCCCGGTATGTCCATCTCTACCGGGGGCGGCGCCGGGTTACGGACGCCCTCCATCATCTGCGGCACCAGCTTAGACAGCTCGTCCAGCGTCCACATGCCACTCTTGAAGATGGTGCGGGACGGCAGAGGATGGCTGAGGAGGGCGACGGTGCCGGCGTAGACGTGGAATATCTGACCGTTGACGTTCCAGGCGTGGTCGCTGGCGAGGTAGCAGACCATAGGGGCGACAAACTCCGGCGCCATCTGCTGCAGCTGATCGGGGCGAGGGGCGTCCGCTGGGGCAGCGCCCGGTCGCTGCTGGGGGATGGTGGCGGTGAGGCGAGTCATGGCGCGAGGGGCGATGGCGTTGCAGGTGACGCCGTAGCGGCCCATGTCACGCGCGACGACGCGGGTGAGGCCGGCGATGCCGGACTTGGCGGCGCCGTAGTTGGCCTGCCCTGCGTTGCCCCAGAGGCCGGACTCCGAGGAGAAGTTTATGATCCGTCCGTAGCGCTGTTGGCGCATCAGCACGGTCGCGGGCTTGATGCAGGCGAAGTGTCCCTTCAGGTGGACGGCGATGACGTCATCCCACTCTTGCTCGCTCATGTTGAAGATCATGCGATCGCGGAGTATACCGGCGTTGTTGACGAGGATGTCCAGCCGGCCGAAGCTATCGAGGGCAGTCTTGATGATACTGTCGCCGCCGTCCATCGTGGCGACGGAGTCGTGGTTGGCGACGGCGGTCGAGCCTTTGGCCTTGATCTCGGCGACGACCTGCTCCGCGGGGCCATCATCGTGTCCTATGCCGTCTGGCCCGACGCCGGCGTCGTTGACGACAACGCTGGCGCCCTCTTCCGCCATCTGGAGGGCGAGCGCCTTGCCGATACCGCGGCCGGCGCCGGTTACGATCGCGACCTTGCCTTCGAGCAACGTCATGGCTCAGCTCCGAGAGGGCAGGGCGACCGTGGCTGTGCCGGGTGTGGTCTTCTGGCCATCCGGCGTCTCCGTCCATATCTCCAGGTCGACCAGGTTCTCGCCGTTCTCGCTGCGCTTGCCGGTGATGGCGCCCTTGCAGATTACGTCCTTGTCCACCATGTCCATGCCGCGATACTGGCAGGCGACCCGCTTCACACTACCCTGGGCGCCGACCCACTCGTGGAGCATGCGACCGAGGAGGGCGTGCTTGAGGGCGCCGTGGACGATGCGATCGGGCAGGCCGGTGCGCTGTGCGAAGTCCTTGTCGTAGTGGATCTGGTAGAAGTCACCGGAGCCAGCGGCCCAGTAGACGAGCCGCTGGGAGTCGCAGTGCTGGGTGAGGGTAGTGACCTCCTGGCCCTGGCTGATGTCTTCGAAGTAGAGCTGGCCTGACATCTTCGATTCTCCTAGTACTGGATGCCGGTGCCGCGCGCCCTGGCGACGAGCTTGCCGTCCTGGTTGCGGTAGGTGGACTCGGTCACGGTGACGAGCATCGGGCCGAGCCTGCCCTCGCGCTCGCTGAGGTCGATGAGCTTGCTGGTGGCGGTGAGGACGTCGCCGGCGCAGACGGATTCGAAGTACTCGATGTCGGTGCCGCCGTTGAGGAGGCGCTTGAACGGGGTATCGGTACGAACGTAGCCGCCGAGGCGCTGGGGCTCGTTGGGGTTGTAGACGACGTGGCCCAGAAAGCCGACGGGGGCGGGGATGCCGCGATATCCCTTGCTCTTGGCGTACTGTTCGTCGAAGTAGATGGGGTCGGTGTAGCCGACGGCGCGGGCGAACATGCGACAGGCGGTGTTGTCGACCTCGAAGGTGACGGGCTCAGACTCCACACCGATCTCGGCGCGCATCTTGTCGGTGATGACGGATGCTTTAGGCTGGGCCATGGGACGCCTCCTTGGGTGGGCGGTCAACCTTAACGTTTGCGTCAGGGAGCATACATCAGCTCTGGAAGGGTGTCAAACGTGCGTCTCGTCGTACTCCCAGGAACCGCTGCCATCGCCGCGACCGGGCAGCTGCGGCTCCTCCAACTCCACCGCATCACGGGAGAGGGCGAAGGCGAGGCCGAAGGCGTAGGCGATAAGGACGAGCGACCGCGTCAGCAGGCCGACGCCGGTAAGGGCAAGCAGGCCGCCGGAGACGGCGGGCCGCTCCAGAAAGCGGGCGGGAACGCCCGTCCGCTCCGAGGGCGGGGGGCCGGCCCGCCGGCCGCGAAGGGCTAGCGCCACGCCGGCTGCGAGCAAGAGCAGGCCGAAGAATCGCCCGCGACGGATGGGCAGCTTGGGGAGGCGCTGCCGCCGCTCGAACGAGAGGAGGGCGGAGGGCACCGTCAGCAACCAGAGGCGGGCGGCCAGACGCCGAGGCAGGGGGAAGCGCTTCAGGAGTTCCATTCTCGTGGCGAATTATCGGATGGCGAGGGCGGCTAGCGCAAGTCGGCCCGACGAGAGGCCAGCAGCCGCGGCTGAAAGCGGCCCGCGGCGTAGTTCCCAGGCCAGGTCCCCGACATGTCCGATCGGGCGTTAATATGGCAACCCTGACAAGCTGTCAAACCCTTCGCTTCAGCCTTAGGGGCAGCCAGCGGGGCACACTCCGCATATAGTCCCGATAGGCCCCGCCGAAGCGCTCCAGGAGCTGTGGTTCCTCCACCCGCACGATGTGCGTATGTATGTGTGCCACCAGGCCGATAACGTATAGCAAAAGCAGCAGCGAGCGCAGGAAAAGGCCAACGCCCACCAGCAGAAGAAAGCGGCCAATCCATATAGGGTTACGACTGTACTGATAGGGCCCTTCTTCGACGAGAAGCCGCGGTGGGTTGGCGGGGTC
>JADFKX010000018.1 GCA_022564695.1 Chloroflexota bacterium
ACTCGGCCGTCGCGCGCATCTCCGTCGCCGCGCCGGACACGGTTTCGAGAACGCTGTAGACCCGTTTCTCGAACGCGGCGTTAAGATCGTCGACGCGCTTGCCCCGCTCGATCTGGGTCTGTTGATGCTTTTTCTCCGCTTCGGCCGCCTGCTCGGCCTCGCCCCGCAACCGTTCGGCCTCGACGGCGTTGTCCCGGAACACCTGCACCGCGTCCGCCATCTCGCCGATCTCGTCCTTCTGGCCGACGGCCGGAATTTCGACATCCATATTGCCATTGGCAAGCTCGCCCATGGTGGCGGTCATGGCGATGATCGGCTTGGTGATGCTGCGAACGACCACGAAAGCCACCCCCAGTCCGACCACGGAAAAGACGACGCTGACGATGAGCATTATCCTAATACCCTGCTTTTCGTGTTCCTCGGCGGCATCCACCGATTTCTTGGTGAACTGCTCGATTTCGTGCAAGGCTGCCTTGAGCTCTAGGTCGATCTGGTCTTCCTGTTGTTGGATCTTCTCGGCGACCGTGCCCGGGTTCGATAGTTCACCGCGTTCGATCAATTTAAAGGTCTGCTCGGCCAACTGCTCGTATTCCTCGTGCTCGGCATCGATTTTTACCATCAGCGTCAGCAGATGCTCGAACGCCTGGCGGGCCTCGTCCGTTTGTGCCGCCTTGACCGCTTCGCCTAAGATCTTCTCCGCTTCCTTCAACTCTCCGGCGACCTTGTGCCCGAGCTCGATGAACTTTTTCTCGACCTCAATGAAATGCGGAAGCTTGGACGGATCGGCGGCCAGATCCTTGCCGATGGACAGACCGCGTTCCAACAAAATCGCCTGTTCCAACTGGTGGAGGGTGATCTTGGTGATGCTTTCCATCACCGGGATGTCTTGCTCGGCGATCGCCTCGATCTCAGTGCCGATACTCTGCAGCTGCAAGATGCCGTATCCGTTCACCGTCATGGCGGCGGTCAGCATGATGATCGGCACATTGGCGGTCTCCGGCGCGCGGCGCAGGCGGCGACACACCTCGATCCCCGAAATCCCCTCGACCATCCAGTCGAGCAGGACGATGTCCGGCGTGTTCTCGCGCGCCAGCAGCAGCGCCTCCTCCAGCTCCTCGCTGACAACCCTGAAGCGCGCCACCTCCTTACCGCCATCGCCCGCGCCCAGCGACGCCGCCGCCGCCAGGCCGAACGAAACGCCGACCAGCTCCTCCGCGACCTCGCCGCCCGCCTCCGCGAACGCGCCCTCGACGAGGCCGTCGCCCGCTACGAAAACGACCGTAGAACCCGTCCGCTCCCGGATGCGGATCACCCTACCGACGACACCTCCCGTGAAGAAACGACCATACATCCTATCTGACACCCCCAAAACGACCATACCCCCCGCTTGACGCCCCTCCCCCTCCGGCGCTAACATGCCCGCCTAGCTGACACTTCCTCGTGGCCACCCAAGTGCAAGACATCCTGGAGCGCTACCGCTGGTTCATCGTCGCCCTCTTCGCCCTGCCCCTGCTCATCGCCAGCGGCTTCCTCTTGAGCGAACGCCTCAGCGGCCCCCAGCCGCTTGAGCTCGACCTCGCCGACGTCCCGGCCGAGGAGATCCGCGTCTACGTCACCGGCGCCGTCCAGAGCCCCGGTGTCTACCCCCTCGCTGACGGCGACCGCTGGATCGACGCCCTTGAGGCCGCCGGCGGCCCTACCGCGGACGCCAACCTCGCCGCCGTGGACCTCGCCCGCCGCGCCCGCGACGAGGACACGATCCGCGTGCCTAGCCTTGGTGGCGTTGACGTCGCCTCCGCCTCGCAGGCATCGCTGGTCGACATCAACACCGCTTCCGCCGAACAGCTGGCGACGCTCCCCGGCATCGGCGAGGTGCGCGCCGGGCGCATCATCGACTCGCGTGAGCGGGACGGCCCCTTCGCCAGCGCCGACGAGCTGCTGGAGCGCGACCTGATATCGCTGGCCGTCTTCGAGGAGATCGCCGACCTGGTGACGGTGGGCCTGCCTTCCGGGCAGGCGGGCCAGTGATCCTCGGCATCCTCGCCTTCGCCTGGCTCCTGGGCGTCGCGGCCGCCGCCTTCACTGGGGCCGATCTCTGGGCGGCGTTGGCCGCAGCCTCCGGCCTCGGCGCAATCACATTCGCCCTGCGGCCCAGACCATCGACCCTGGCCCTCATCGCTCTCGGCGCGGCGCTCATCTTCGCCGCTTCCTGGCGCTACGAATCGACGCTACCGCCCGACGCGCCCTCCGGCATCGCACAGCAGAACGATGGCAGCCCCGCCCGCTTCCGTGCCCTCGTCGTCAGTGAGCCGGACGACCGTGGCGGCGCCGTTCGCTACCGCCTCGCTGTCCGCGAGGTGTATTGGGGCGGCCGCTGGCGACCCGAGAATGGCGGCATCCTGATGCGAACGGCGCCGTTTCCCCCGTACGCGTACGGTGACCTCCTCGACCTGGAAGGTGAGTTGGAGACGCCCCCAACCTTCGACGACTTCGACTACCGGGAGTATCTGTTGCAGCGCGGAATAGGCTCTCTCATCGCCTATCCGAGCGCGCAGGTGATCGCCCGCGATCAGGGGAGCGCCTTTCGCGCTGCCTTGATCGATGTCCGCGCCCGCCTCTCCGATGCCCTGGCCGACGCCCTGCCGGAGCCCGAGGCGTCCCTCGCCACGGGCGTGCTGCTGGGCAAGCGCGCTCGCCTCCCTGCCGATCTGACCGAGGACATGAACGCTACCGGCACGTCGCACCTGGTGGCGGTCTCCGGGCAGAACGTCACGCTTATTGCGGGGTTGCTGATCGCGGCACTCGCCTGGGCTGTGGGGCGGCGGCCCGCGGCCTGGCTGGCCCTGGCCGCCATCATCGGCTACTCATTCCTCGTCGGCGGCGAGCCCTCAGTCGTTCGAGCGGCGATAATGGGCGGCCTGTACGTTGTGGCCACTGCCTTCGGGCGACAGAGCTCCGGCCCCATAGCGCTGGCGCTCGCCGGGGCGGTGATGACCGCGATCGATCCCCAGGTCGTCCACGACGTGTCGTTCCAGTTGAGCTTCGCCGCCACACTGGGGCTGATGTCACTCGCCCCGCTGCTGGCGGCGCGGGCGCGTGCCTTCACCCAGCGCTGGCCCTCTGCCGATGAGTTCTTCCTGACTAGACCGACTATTGAAATGGTTGCGATCACCCTGGCGGCCATCGCCTTTACGCTGCCCATCACCGCTGTGAACTTCCAGCGCGTCTCGCTGGTGGCGCCCTTAGCGAACCTGCTGGCCGTCCCCGCCTTCCTGGCGGTCGCCCTGACCGCAGCCGTCACCGCCTCCATCGGGGCCGTCCTGCCCGCCGCCTCTGGAACCCTTGGTTGGCTGGCCTGGCCGCCGGCCGCCTACATGGTCGCCGTCGTTCAGTTGGCGGCGGACGTGCCGCTGGCGTCGACGGAGGTGCGCGGCCTGGGCACGGAGCACGCAATCGTCTACTATGGCGCACTCGCCGTCGTCGTCTGGTTCCTGGCGCGTCGCCGGCCTGAGCCAGTCGTAGCGCCTGTGCCCAAGCGATCGTTCCCAACCCGAACGCTGATCCCCGTTCCGGGCATGCTCTTGATCCTGGCGCTGGCCTCGGCGTTGCTGTGGCTCAGCATCACAGCGCCGGTATCCGGCCGCCTTACGGTGACGTTTCTGGACGTAGGCCAGGGCGACGCTATCCTCATCGAGGGGCCGGACGGCCATCGCATCCTGGTGGACGGCGGGCCCAGTGAGGATGCGCTCACCTCCGCCCTGGGTCGGCGTCTCCCCTTCTACGACCGCCGCATAGACCTCGTGGTCCTGACGCACCCCCAGGCCGATCACCTTGGCGGGCTGCCCGCTGTCCTCAATCGCTACGACGTCGGCGCTGCGCTGGCCAGCCCCGTCCAGGCTGACTCTGCCGTATACCGGGCCTGGCGCGACTCGCTACGCGCGCGATCCACGCCATACCATGAAGCCGTGGCCGGCCAGACCATAGACCTGGGAAACGGGGCTCGCCTGTACGTGATCTCCGCTCCGCCGGCGGAGAGCGATCCTAACGAAGGTTCCATCGTCATCAAGCTCACCATGGGCCGCGCCTCATTTCTCCTAACCGGCGACATCGAATCGACCCGCGAGGCCATCCTCGTCCGCTCCGGCGCTGACCTGCGAGCCGCCGTCTACAAAGTCCCCCACCACGGCTCCGCTACCTCCAGCTCCAGCGCCTTCCTGGCCGCCGTTGACCCGCTGCTCGACGTGATCTCCGTGGGGAGCGATAACCGCTACGGCCACCCCGCGCCCGAGGTTCTCGAGCGTCTGGACGGCGACGTCGTCTTCCGCACCGATCTCAACGGCGACATCGCAATCAGCACGGACGGACAGAAGCTCTGGATCGAGACCGCTCGCTGATTCGCGATAACCTTTAACCCCTCACTGGAGTTTCTTTATACGGAGGGGAGAGGTATATGAAGATTGGATTGTTTCTTGGGCTGGCGCTCGCTTCCATCGCCCTGCTCGTCGCCTGCAACAACGGCGGCGATAGCGTGACCCCGGGGCCGGATGGAGCGCCCACTCCAGCGGTCACTGATTCAGACAATGGGACGCCCACCCCAGAGGTCACCCCTGCCGAGACCGCCACGGCTGCGCCGGAGGTCTGTCAGCTCAATCCGGATCCGGCCACGCCGAAGTTCCAAGTGATCGACCAGCCCAGCACTGACGACACCGTCACCAGCCCCGTCACTATCAGCGGTCAGGTCCTGGCGTTCGAGGCAACCTACCAGATCGGCATCTTTGACGCCGCGGGCAACCCTATCGTGGAGACGTTCGGCACCGCCGGGCCTGGAGAGGCCGGGGAGCTGGTGCCCTTCTCCATCGACGTGGCGTTTAATGTGGACGAGGAGACGCTTGCCTGCATCTGGGTCTACGAGGCGAGCGCGCGGGATGGCAGCTCCATTCATGTAGGCCAGATACCGGTCACGCTCTCTCCCTAGCTCTCCTGGCTCTGGTCGCGCTCCGGATGCTATACTCGCCCACGCTATGATTCGTTCCGATGGTCGCAACCCCGAACAGCTCCGCCCCGTGACGATAGAGCCGGGATACCTCCTCTACGCGGAGGGCTCGGCGCTCATCAAGACCGGCAACACCACCATCCTCTGCGCGGTGACTGTGGAGGATGGCGTCCCCCAGTTCGCGCGGGGGACCGGCTCCGGCTGGATCACCGCCGAGTACAGCATGTTGCCCCGCTCTACCCAGACCCGTACCCGACGCGAGAGAACCCGCACCGGCGGCCGCACCGCCGAGATACAGCGTCTGATCGGCCGCTCTCTGCGCTCCATCTGCCGGCTAGACCTGCTCGGGGAGCGTACCTTCATCGTGGACTGCGATGCTATCCAGGCGGATGGCGGCACCCGCACGGCGGCGATCACCGGCGCCTATGTCGCCCTCGCACAGGCGATGCACAAGCTAACCGAGGACGGCTCTCTCCCCTCCTCCCCGCTGCGCTGCGCCGTGGCGGCCACCAGCGCCGGCGTTATCGAAGATATACCCATGCTTGACTTGAACTACGAGGAGGACTCCGGCGCAGAGGTAGACTTCAACGTAGTGATGACGGAGGAGGGCGAGCTCGTGGAGGTCCAGGGCACCGGCGAAAGCCACCCCTTCACCCGTCAGGCGATGGACGAGCTGCTGAGCCTGGCGGAGGGCGGCATCCGCTCCCTGTTCGATGTCCAGAAAGTGGCCCTGGCGGAGGTTGGCATCGTTCTACCTGCTACTGCGGAGCGGTCCCCCTAGACGTACTCCCCCAGGAACGTACCCCCTAGGATGTGCACGTGGCCGTGCTCCTGGCTCTGCATCGCCTCATAACCGAAATTCGAGAGGATGCGGAACCCGTTGGGGCAGTGTTTCTGGCCCATACGAACCGCAACCTCCCCCACGTGTCCCATATCCTGCCACAGCTCGGCCTGAGTCTTGTGCGTCTTGGGCACCGCCAGCAGCATCACCGGCACCCAGCGCAACCGGTTGCGGAACACCATCACCTCATCATCCTCGTACAGGACCTCGGCTGGCTCCCGGTGGGCGACGATCTCACAGAACGTGCAGTGGCGGGTCAATGGGCTCCTCGCTTCGACATTCTAGGGGCGGCTCTGGTCTGGGGCAATCGCGGGGTGCTATCATCGCTTCGTGGCCGACGTTCAGCCGCTTGAAGCAATCCGCTACGCCCCCGATGTCGACCTCTCCCGTGCCGTCTGCCCCCCCTTCGATACGATCGCTCCCAAGGAGCAGCGCCGCCTCTACGACCGTAGCCGTCACAACGCAGTGCGGCTGGAGCTGCCCAAGGAGAGGGGAGACCCTTATAAGGCGGCGGCGAAGACCCTGAACCAGTGGCTTGACAAGGGCACCCTGGTGCGTGATGAGACGCCGGCGTTTTACGCATATCAGCAAGAGTTCGCTCACGGTGGGGAGAGCTACCGGCGACGCCTCCTGTTCGGCCGCCTGCGCCTGGAGCCCTGGGACAGCGGCGCAGTGCTCCCCCATGAGCGCACCTTCCGCGGGCCCAAGGAAGACCGCCTCAAGCTACTGCACTCCCTGCGCCTGAACACCAGCCCTATCTTCCTCGTCTACCCCGATTCGCGGCAGCAAGTCGTCCCGCTCGTCGCCCGCGCCGCCGGCGTCGAGCCAACCGTCCAGTTCAGCGACGAAGACGGGTTCGCTCACAGCCTCTGGCGTATCGACGATCCGAATATAGTCGCCTCCATTAGCCGCGGACTCCAGAAAGAGAAGCTGTACGTCGCTGATGGTCATCACCGATACGAGACCGCCCTCGCCTATAGCGAGGAGCGTCAGGCCGGCGATGGACGCGAGAGCTTCGTCCTTGTCGCCCTGGCCGCCGCCGATGACCCCGGTCTGCTCGTGCTGCCCATACACCGTCTGGTGGACGTCGACCTGCCGGTGGAGAATGTCCTTAAGCTCCTCGATACCCTGTTCGAGGTCGAGAGCCGGCCTTCCCTGGCCGACCTGCTGCGCGATATGGCCGACCGCGGTCGCATGGTGAACAGCTTCGGCCTCGTCGCGGCCGGCTCGCCGGACTTCTACCTCCTCACCCTGCTCGATCCTGAGGCCGCCGAGACCTATCTCCCCAGCGAGCGCTCCCCCACCTGGCGCCGCCTCGATGCCGCCATCGCCACCAACGTTATCCTCCGTCACACCCTCGGCCTGGATCGTGATCAGCTTGAGGACATCCGAACGGTCTGGTACGGCGAGGACGCTGAGAGAGTCGTGGCGGAGGTGCGGAAGGGACGGGCCAAATACGCCGTGCTCCTCAACCCCATCTCGCCACAGCGGGTCATGGCCATCGCCGATGGGGGAGAACGGATGCCCCAAAAGTCGACCTTCTTCTACCCGAAGATACCGACGGGACTCCTGTTCCACCCCCTATTCGGCCCCTAGCCGCCGCTACAGACGCACCAGCTTCGCCGAAAAGATGTCCGGGATCTTGCGCACCTCGTCCAACTGCTCAGGCGTCAGCGCCTCGTCCAGGCTGATCACCATCAGGGCTGTGCCTCGCTTCTCGTGCCGTCCCACGTTCATGAAGCTTATGTTCACATCGAACCGTCCCAGCAGCGTTCCGATAGTGCCGATCATCCCCGGCCGGTCGCGGTTCTCGCACATCAGCAGGTAGCCCTCCCCGGGCGGTATGTCCACCCAGAAGTCATCTATGAGGACGATGTGCGGCCCATCGGGGGCCAGCGTGCCTGAGACCTTCGTCTCGCCGCCGCTGGTGGAGACGCGTACCGTGATCAGGCTGGCGTAAATGTCGTGCGAAGGGCTCCGCACCTCCGTCATCTCCATCCCTCGCCGTTGTATCACGATATCCACGTTCACTACGTTGACGTGCTCCTCGCTGATGGGCGCCAGCAAGCCGCCCACGATCGCCGCCTTGAGGGGCGTCACGTCGTGCTGGGCGATCTCACCCGAGTAGTCAACCTCGATCTGCCCCATCTGCCCCTCGCACAGCTGCACCGCTAGCGACCCGATTGTGGACGCGACCGGCACGTAAGGCGCCAGATAGCTGTACGTCTCCGCCGAGATGAGAGGCGCGTTCACCGCGTACTGCGCCGGCTCGCCCTTGAACACGGCGATGATCTGCTCCGCCACGTCCACGGCCACGCGCTCCTGCGCCTCCGCCGTCGACGCTCCCAGGTGGGGCGTGACCACCGCCTTCTCGTTATCGAACAGCGGATGGCTGGTCAACGGCTCCTTCTCGAATACGTCTAAGGCGACGCCGGCCAGCCGGCCGGCCTTCAGCGCCGCATCCAGCGCCCCTTCATCTACGATGCCGCCGCGGGCGGTGTTGATGATGCGCGCCGTTGGCTTCATCTGCCGTAGCTCTTCCTCCCCAAGGAGATGCCTCGTCCCCTCGGTCAGAGTGGTGTGTATCGTCAGGAAGTCCGACTGCCCTAGCACTTCCTCCAGCGAGATAAGCTCGACACCCAGCGAACGAGCCCGCTCATCCGGAACGAACGGGTCGTGAGCCACCACCCGCATCTCCAGCCCGCGCGCCCTTCGCGCCACCTCCGACCCCACCTGTCCCAGGCCAATGATGCCCAGCGTCTTGCCGCGCACCTCAAGCCCCAGAAACCGCTTTCGCTCCCAGCGGCCGGCTTTGAGTGAAGCATTGGCCTCCGGGATGTGCCGCGCTAGCGATAGCATCAGTGCGATCGTGTGCTCCGCCGCCGAGATTATGTTCCCGGTCGGCGCGTTCACCACCACAACGCCCTTCTCCGTGGCCGCCTGAACGTCGATGTTGTCCACTCCAATGCCCGCACGGCCTATCACCTGGAGCTTGCCCGCCGCCTCTATCACCTCCCGCGTCAGATGCGTCTCGCTGCGAACGATGATCGCCTCGTAGCCACCCACGGTCGCCAGCAACTCGTCGGCTGTGAGGCCCGTCCTAACGTCTACTTCGGCGCCGATCCGCTTGAGCAGCGTGATCCCGTCCTCGGCAATCGGATCGCAGATCAGGATGTGCGCGGTCATCTTAGGCAAGCGCCTATCGGCTTACGGGGGTGCTATAGCCCACCCGTGGCAGGACCTCGGCCAGAGCATCCAGAGCGTCGCGGATGTCGGCTTCGCTCACAAGCCCCAGGTGACCGATACGAAAGATCTTACCGGCCAGCTTGCTCTGCCCTCCGGCAAGCACCACCCCATGCTCGTCCTCCAGCATCGTGCGCAGGGCGCTGACCTCCACGCCCTCAGGGCATTTGATGGCCGTGACCGTGTTGGACGCGTACCGCTCGTCGCTCGCCAGCAGCTCCAGACCCAGCGCCTTCACACCCTCCCGCACCATGCGGCCGATGTTGGCGTGGCGGGTGTGGATGCTCTCCAGCCCTTCCGTTGCCATCCTCTCCAACGCTACATCCAGCCCGAAAAAGATGGACATCGCGGGCGTCCACGGCGTCTGGCCCTTTTGCAGCATATCCCTGGCCCTGGCCAGGTCGAGGTAGAAGCGAGGCATGCGCGCCGACTCGTTCGCCTTCCAGGCCCGCTCGCTTAGGCAGACGAAGGCGAGGCCGGGCGGTACCATCCACCCCTTCTGCGAGCCGGTGATCACCACGTCCAGCCCCCAGCCGTCCATATCCAGCGGTATCGCGCCCAGGCTGCTCACTGCGTCCACTATCAGAAGCCGGTCCGACTCTCGCACCACCTTAGCGATCTCTTCCAGAGGGTTAGTTACGCCGGTGGAGGTCTCGTTGTGCGTGACCAGGACGGCCTTGATCTCCGGTTCGGCGGCCAGCGCCTTGCGGACGTCCTCCGCGTCGGCTGCCCGGCCCCACTCGTAAGCGAGCGCCGTGACCTGCGCCCCGTACGTCTCCGCGATAGCGGCGAACCGGTCGCCGAAGGAGCCTATGCTCACCGCCAGCACCCTGTCGCCGGGGGAGAGCGTGTTCACCACCGCCGCCTCCATGCCGCCAGTGCCAGAGGCGCTCAGTACCAGCACTTCGCCCTTCGTTAGATAGAACTGTTTCAACAGCTCCGATACCCGCTGGACGAGCGCGGCGAACTCGCGGCCGCGGTGGTTCACCATCGGCCGTCCTACGGCCTCAAGTATGTCGGCGGGCACGGGCGTGGGTCCGGGGATTCGCAGGTTGGTGGTGTTTTTCATCCTGGCCTCATCTTAGGGGTCTCGTCCTGGGAGGGTCAAGGAAAGCGGCGAGGCTTATGCTCACCAACCTGACTGAAAGCCGCCTGCGGGTGAGACTCGATGGTTCCGTCGTGCAAGCCGCGCATTTCAATGCGTGATGCTGGATACTGTCGCAGATATGGTAAAATTGCCTCACAGTTTCGCTATGACCACCGATAACCCCTACCGCGCCCTCCCCTCCGTAGACCGCCTGCTGGCCGACGAGCGTCTCCGCCCGCTCGGTCAGGGTGAGCGCCCCGTGGTCACCGCGCTCGCCCGTCAGGCGCTGGAGACCGCCCGCACCGCCGTCGCCGCCGGCCGGCCCGCTCCCACTGAGGACCAGCTGGTGGAGTCCGTGCTGGGGCTGGCGGAAGTCGTGCTTCGTCCCTCCCTGCGGCCGGTGATCAA
This sequence comes from Chloroflexota bacterium, assembly GCA_022564695.1. Lineage (GTDB taxonomy): Bacteria > Chloroflexota > Dehalococcoidia > SM23-28-2 > RBG-16-64-32 > JADFNQ01. Next base: position 10,573 of record JADFKX010000018.1, read on the forward strand.
CGCCACCGGCGTCATCATTCACACCAATCTGGGTCGCGCGCCGCTATCCGAAGACGCGATCGCGGCCATGGTCGCCGTCTCCGGCGGCTACTCCAACCTGGAGTTTGACCTGGAGGCCGGCGAGCGGGGCTCTCGTTTCGTGCACCTGGAACCCCTCCTGCGCCAGCTCACCGGGGCGGACGCCGCGATGGCGGTGAACAACAACGCCTCGGCCCTGCTCCTCGCCCTCTCCGCCCTCGCCCGCGACCGCGAGGTGATCATCTCTCGCGGCCAGGCAGTGGAGATCGGTGGCGGCTTCCGTATCCCCGATGTGATGCGACAGTCAGGCGCGCGGCTCGTCGAGGTGGGCACCACCAACCGGACCTACCTGCGCGACTACGAGGCCGCCCTGACGCCGGACACCGTGGCCATCATGCGTGTCCACGCCAGCAACTTCCGCATCGTTGGCTTCACGGAGACGCCCGCCATCAATGACCTGGCCCGGCTCGCCCATGAGCACGGCCTCCTCCTGTTGGACGACCTGGGCTCCGGCTGCATTCTGGATACGACTCAGTTCGGCCTCGCCCCGGAGCCGACGGTGCAGGAGAGCATGGCAGCCGGTGTTGACCTGGCGATGTTCTCCGGCGATAAGCTCCTCGGCGGCCCCCAGGCGGGCGTAATCATCGGCCGCCGCGAGCTGGTGGAGCAGCTGCGCCGCCATCCCCTGGCCCGCGCCGTGCGCATGGACAAGGCCAGCATCGCCGCCCTCACCGCCACGCTGCTCCACTACCTGCGCGGCGAGGCGCTGGAGAAGGTGCCGGTCTGGCGCATGATCGCAGCTCCCCTGGCGGAGGTTCAGCGCCGGGCCCGCCGCTGGACGCGCGGCATCGGCGAACCGGCGAAGGTCGTGGATGGCCGCTCGATGATCGGCGGCGGCAGTCTGCCGGAGGAGAGCCTCCCAACGAAGCTCGTCGCCATCGCCGGTGACGGCTCTTATGTCACCGACTTGGCCCGTCGCCTGCGGCAGGGCGATCCTCCCCTGGTCGCCAGAATCGAGCGCGATGCCCTTCTCCTCGACCCGCGCACCGTGCCGTCGCGGCAGGCCGCTACGTTAATCCGGGCGGTCAAAACCGCGCTCAAATCGTAGGTCGAGGCCCCAGCCTAGACGCTCGTCGGGAGTGCCACGCCCCGGTTACGTCATCTGGAAAAGCTGTAGCACGTTCCCATCAGGGTCCTTGAACGTCGCAATAACCGCGCCGTTATCTTGGCTCGGCTTCCTGGTGAACTTCACGCCCTTCTTACTCAACTGCTCATACTCAGCCTGGCAGTCGTCCACGTGGAAGTTCACCATCACCCTATACGGGTCCTGGGCGCTACCCTTCACCTCGCTGTGCCTGCCGAGGCCCAACTGAGCGCCGCTTGCGGCCTGGAACATGACGAACTCATCGCTCTCCATCTCCGGCGTCAAGCCCAGCACGTCACGGTAGAACGGCGCCAGCCTCTGTATGTCCTCGCTCCAGATTAGGACGCTTTGAATCTTCGAGAGCATTTGTTACTCCTTGACCAGGCCGACCACGTTCCCCTCGGGGTCCGCGAACATCGCGAGCGTCACCATGTCAGGGATCACAGTCACCGGCATGATGGTCTTACCTCCCGCGGCCTCGATCTTGTTCAGGTACGCCTGTGGATCGTCTACCTGAACGTAGAACGTTACCTGGTTCTGACCTTCCGCCGGCCCTATCCCCCCGCCGATGCCTCCTTCGCCGTGCGTATCCACTATGCCGTAGTTCATCGGATTGCTGGCATCGATGTGCCAACCGAACAGGTCGCCGTAGAAGCCCTGTAGCTTCTTGGGATCCTTGCCCAGTATCTCGAAGTGCACCACTGGCTGGCCCATGGGCGGTCTCCTTTCTCGATTACGCTTATCGTCTCACTCAACCTACGCGCCGACTTACTGGCGTGCTCTGCTGATCTGGCTGATATGGTCCGTCAGGTGGAAATTGAGGGCGCCCGCAAACTGCGCCATCGTTGCATACTCCCCGATGGGCGTCTCCTTGAACAGAGGCACCCGTGCCTTGCGGGCCAGGTCCGCTTCCGTCCGGCCATCCAGGAACTCGGCCAGCTCCCGGTAACGGCTGGAGACCGCGTCCCGCAGCTCCGCCAGCGACATCGTCTGACGGTTAGGTGTGTAGTAGGGTAGACCCGTCACGATTCCGATGAGTGGTGTGTCCTCCTCGATGATCTGACGGAACGGGGCCAGGACGTCGTCCCCTTCGTCACTCATCAAGTGCGAAAGTATCTCCTTGCAGCACCACTCCGCGTCAGCCGCCCTCTGTCCCGCCTTCGCTTCGTCCAGGCCGTCCAGCGCCTGCCTTAGCTCGTCCATCTTCTGCCCCAGCGCATCGCGCAGGGACGTTCCTGCCTCTGAGACCATGTTCGTGCCTCCTTCTAGGTCTCGCTATGCCCCTTACTGTTCCTGTAGTTGCATCAGGTCGTATAAGCCGAACGTATCCGCCAGCCGGTCCACGGCGTTGAACTGGCAGGCCACCCAGACCCCTTCCAGTATCTCCTCACCGGTCAGTCCGGCTGCCCGCAGACCGTCGATGTCTTCGTCTGTCACCTTGTAGGCGTGCGTTGTCAGCTTCACAGACAGCCGCAGCAGCGCTTTGTACTTCTCATCCACCGGCAGCGTCTCAATGTCCGCTTCCTCTGCGGCTTTCACCGCCTCCGGGCTACCTCCTACGTACCGCAGGAGAAACGAATGCGCCTTCGTTCAGTAGGCGCAAGAGTTGGTCTCCGAAACGACAGTGGCGATCATCTCCTTCACCTGCCGCGGCAGGTGGCCGCCGCCGAACATCGCCTTATAACCATCGAACATCACCCGCAGGAAATCGGGTCGTGTGCTCGTTAGCTTGAATACGTCGGGAACGCCCGGGAAGCCGAAGAAGGCCTGTATCTCGTCGTACAGCGCCTTCGTCTCGTCGCGCGCCTCTGACTCCTGAACGATGTCGATGCGTACCGGCGAGTTACGGCTAGATGTGGCCATTGGCTACCTCCTGGGGACGTTAGCGGGACAGATCGCTTCAAATAATAGAGTCACTTCCTTGATTGCGTCAACCCCTTGCGCTACAATTCTTCACGCAATGCCCAGACCATACAACCAGACCTGCCCGATCGCCAGAACGCTCGATATCATCGGCGACCGCTGGACGCTGCTCATCGTCCGCGACCTGTTCATGGGCAAGACACGCTTCAAGGAGTTCCTGGCGTCGTCCCCCGGCCTTCCCCCCAATCTCCTCTCGGACCGTCTCAAGAAGCTCGAGGAGCACGACCTCGTGGAGCGTGTCGTCTACAGCCAGCACCCTCTGCGCGCCGAGTACCGCCTGACGGAGGACGGCCAAACTTTATCGCCCGTAATTGAGGCGATAGTCCATTGGGGCCTCGGCCACTGCTTCGAGGATGAGCCGGAGGCTCGCGCCGCGGTAATCGAACGCATCAGCAGCGAGCTACCGGCCTACGGCCGGCGATAGCCCAACCGCTCACGCCCCCTCGCCTGTAGATTAAGCGGCTTGACATTGCCGTAAGTCTTAAATTACAGTATGTCTTCGCTTACAGTAGGTCATATCAAACGGCAGGTCACAGCTTACGCGGAGGAGGAAATCAATGTCTAACTACGTCATCTCCTATCACGGTGGGAATACGCCTGAGAGCCCAGAGGAGGGAGCCAAACAAATGGCGAAATGGAGGGCCTGGGTCGACGGCCTTGGCGATGCCGTGGTCAACCCCGGCACTCCCTTGGGAAAACCCAAAACCGTAAGCTCCGGTGGTGTATCAGACGATGCTGGGTCTGATCCCTCGACGGGGTTTTCTATCGTGAAAGCCGACAGCATGGATGCTGCTCTCGAGATGGCTAAGGCATGCCCATACCTTGAGATTGGCGGCACACTTAGAGTCGCAGAAGTGATGGAAATGTAGTCACCGGCGCAAGGCCCCCCAGGGCTTGCTGTAGCAGCTGGCCCTGCCTACCGGCAGGCAGGCTTTACGCTTCCCCCGCCCCACGGCGGTATACTATCCCGGAGGATTGGCCATGGCCGCCATAAAGTTCGCCTGTATCTCCCCTCACCCGCCAATCATCGCCCAGGACGGTCGCCGTCCCGGGCTGCTGCTGCCTGGCATCGAGGGCGTTGACAGCGCCGAGCAGCAGCTCGCCAGCGCCCTAACTAAGCCCTGTGAGCCGATCTCACTCCGGCGCTTCGAGGTGAGGCGGCTGCGGTGAGTGTCCTCGCGGGCTTGCTCGCCATCATCCTCTTCAGCGTCGCGCTGATGGTCCTTCGCTTCCGTTCGCGGATATGGGTCTCCGTAGTCCTGTCTATCGTCGTGGCGCTGGCGGTTATTGGCTGGCTGGCGGCATTCAGCCTGGCCGGACTCGCCCTGTTAATCGCCGGTGTTACCATCTTCGGCATCGGTGTCGAAGGGACGGTGCTGGCGAGAAAGCGAACGTGATCCGCCTCTGCTGTAACCCCGTTCGCCCTGTCTGCCTGCTTCTGGAGGGAGCCTGTCGAAGGGCAAGCACCCTCACCCCGTTCACCCTGAGCTTGTCGAAGGGCAAGCACCCGCAACAAAGCGCATTTGGAGCCTGCCCTGAGCTCAGTCGAAGGGCAGGCCAAAGCGTGAAACGGCAATCGATCCCATGAGCTTCTACGTCTACGTGCTCCGCTGCGCCGACGGCTCGTACTACCTCGGCCACACCGATGATCTTGAATCTCGGATCGCCGCCCATCATGTGGGTGAAATCAAAGGCTATACACGCACCCGCAGGCCCGTGAACCTCGTATTCGCGGAGGAATTCCCCTCCAGGGATGACGCCCTTGCTCGTGAGAGACAGGTCAAGGGCTGGTCCAGATCGAAGAAAGAAGCGCTAATCAAGGGTAACTGGAGTCGTCTGCAACGCCTCTCTCGCTCTCATAGTTCGACAAGCTCACCATGAGCGTAGTCTCCGCCTTACGCCCTTCGATAGGCTCAGGACGAACGGAGCCTCCACTTCCGCTAAACTAGACCCATGCAGACCCCCAAATCGCTGCACACCCTCGAATACGACAAGATCATCGAGCGCCTCGCCAACCTCTGCGACTTCCCCACCTCCCGCCGCCTCGCCCTCGATCTCCAGCCCTCTTCCGACTACGCGGAGGTCCTCCGCCGCCAGCGCCTCACCGCCGAGGGCCGCCGCGCCCTGGAGCTCAAGCCCAGCCTCTCCCTCTCCTCCGCCCACGACGTCCGTGACAGCGTCGGCCAGGCCGCCCTCGGCCACGTCCTGGACCCCCCCGAGCTCCTGGACGTTCACGCCACCCTCCACCTGGCGCGCAGCATCCGCAGCGTCCTCTCCCGCCTGCGCGTCCAGCTCCCCTTCCTCGCCGAGATCGCCGAACGCATCGTTGACTTCACTAAGATGGAGGACCGCATCGGCCGCACCGTCAACGACCGTGCGGAGGTCGTGGACGACGCCTCGCCCGTCCTCGCCCAGCTCCGCCGCGACATCCGCCAGGCCCACGACCGCCTCACCCACCGTCTGGAGCAGATCGTCAGCTCGCGCACCAACCGCACCGCCCTCCAGGAGCCCATCGTCACCCTGCGCGATGGCCGCTACGTCGTCCCCGTCAAGACGGAGATGCGCTCCCAGATACCGGGAATCGTCCACGACGTATCCTCCTCCGGCGCCACCGTCTTCATGGAGCCGCTTGAGGTCGTCGAGATGGGCAACAAGTGGCGCGAGCTCCGCCTGGAGGAGGGGCGAGAGGTGCAGCGCATCCTGCGCGACATCTCCGAAGCCGTGGGCGAACGCGCCCCCGACATCACCGCCGCCGTCGACATCCTCGCCGAGGTCGACCTCGCCCTCGCCAAAGGCCGCCTGGGCGAGTCGCTCGGCGCCCGTGAGCTACCCCACGACGGCCCCAACCAGCCCTGGCTCGCCAAAACCGGCGGCCTGCGACTGGAGGACGCCCGCCACCCCCTCCTCACCGGCGAGGTCGTCCCCATCACCATCTGGGTCGGCTTCGACGATGACGACGCCTTCAGCGCCCTGCTCATCACCGGCCCCAATACCGGCGGCAAGACCGTCGCCCTCAAGACCGTCGGTATCCTCTCCCTCATGGCTCAGGCCGGGCTCCCCGTGCCAGCCGGCGCCGGATCGCGCCTGCCCCTGTTCGAGAGCGTCTACGCAGACATCGGCGACGAGCAGTCCATCGAGCAGTCGCTATCCACCTTCAGCTCCCACATGGGCAACATCATCTCCATCCTGGCTGTCGCCACGCCCCGTTCCCTCGTCCTCCTCGACGAGCTCGGCGCCGGCACCGACCCCACAGAGGGCTCCGCCCTCGCCCAGGCGCTGCTGCAGCACCTCCTGCGCGTCGGCTGCCTCATCGTCGCTACCACCCACCACGGCGAGCTCAAGGCGTTCGCCCACACCACCCCCGGCATCGCCAACGCCAGCGTCGAGTTCGACCCGGAGACGCTCGCCCCCACCTACCGCCTCACCATCGGCCTCCCCGGCCAGTCCAACGCCCTCGCCATCGCCGCCCGTCTTGGCATGCCCGACGACATCCTCGCCGAGGCCCGCAAGGCGATCGCCCCCGACCGCCTTGCCGTCGAATCGCTGATCGTCGACCTCGCCCGCCAGCGCGACGCCGCCCAGTCCGCCCGCTTCGAGCAGGAGACCGCCGCCGCCCGCGCCCAGCAGGCCGAGAAGCAGGTCTCCGACCGTCTCGCCGCCCTGGAGTCCGGTCGCGAGCGCCTCCTGGCGCGCACGCGAGAGGAGATGCAGACGCAGCTCTCCCAGACCCGCGCCCGCCTCCACCAGGCGACGCGTGAACTGGAGCGCGCCTCCCGCCTGCCCGTGCCGGAGCGCGCCGCCGCCGTTCAGGCCGCCGAGCAGGAGATCGAGGCCGTGGAGAAGACGGTCGAGAAGCTGGAGAAGCGCCGCCGTCGCCCCCGCCGTGGCCCCCTGCCCCCCATCGAGGTCGGCGACCTCCTCTACCTCCGCGACCTCCCCCTCCCCGGCGAGGCGCTCTCGCCGCCCGATGACCAGGGCGAGGTTGAGGTGCGCCTGGGCGCCCTCCGCGCCCGCATCTCCCTCCGCCAGATCGAGCGTGTGGAGAAGCCCGAGGCGGAACAGCAACCCATCTCCCCCGCTCGTCCCGAGCCTGGCGAAGGGCGGGCCGTGCCCCCTGCCGCCGAGATCGACGTCCGCGGCATGGCCGCCGACGAAGCCCTCCTCGCCGTCGAGCAGCGGCTGGACGAGGCGTTCCGCGCCGGCAGCGCCGAGCTGCGCATCATCCACGGCAAGGGCACCGGCACCCTCCGCCGCGCCGTCCGCGAGATGCTCTCCAAGCACCCCCTCGTCCGCGCCCACGCCTCCGCCCCACCCCGCTCCGGCGGCGACGGCGTCACCGTAGTAGAATTGGCCACGTAGGAGGGGTCGTGGGAACTATCGAGACCATCGTTGCTATTGTTGGTGGGATCGTTGCCGCTATTGCTGCTGCAGTCGGAGTTTGGATGCGACTGCGGAAGACAGACGGGAAGCCAAGCGTCAAAGCTGACAAGCGTTCCGTTGCTGCTGGTCGCGATATGAGCGGTCAGGTAGCGACCGGCGACCAATCCAACGTCGCCCACACGGCTGGAGTTCAAAAGTCCGAGGTGACGCACATTCAGCAGGGCCTCTTGGCAGAAGACCACGACCGTCTGGTCCGCATTGAAGGCAAGCTGGATCAGTGGGGCGAGCACGCGGCTCCCCCCGGTGCATCAACCCCGGACACTTCGGCTCTTGCGGCTGCAGCTGTCACGGAGCGGACCGATCGCCTTCTTGCCGAGGCCGTCGAACTCCAGCGCCAGAACAAAGAGCGCCAGGCCATCGAATGCCTGCTTACCGCCTATAACATGGACATGCCGCCAGAGGCAAAATCAGAGCTTCACCTTCTCGCGGGCAACGGATTCTTGAATCTCTCCGAACTCGGAGAGGCTGAGGGCCAATATCGTCAGTCTCTTGAAGCTGCGCACGTCGCAGAGGACAAGAAGGCCGAGGCTGCCGCCCTCGGCAACCTGGGCCTCGTGTACGCCGACCGCGGAAACCTGGAGACGGCCGACGAGCACTTCGAGAAGGCCCTGGCCATTCACGTGGAGATCGGCAACAAGCAAGGCCAGGCCAAAGACCTCGCCAACCTGGGTAACGTTTACACCCGGCTGGGCGAGCTGGACAAGGCTGAGGAACACCACAAGGAGGCCCTCGCGATCGAGAAGGGAATCGGAAACCGCCTCGGCGAGGCCCAGGTGTTGATTAGCCTGGGCATCATACACTATGAGCGCGGCGATCTCGACGAGGCGCAGCACTACTATAGCGAAGCGCTGGCCATGTGCCGGGGGATCGGCAACAGACGTGATGAGGCCAACGCCCTCGGCAACCTGGGTAACGTCTACACCCGCCGCGGCGAGCTGGAGAAGGCGGAGGAGCATCACAAGAAGGCGCTGGCCATCGATGAGGAGATCGGCAGCAAGCTGGGCCAGGCCGAGGATCTCGGCAACCTGGGCAGCGTCTACATGAATCGCGGCGCGTTGGAGAAGGCCGAGGAGCACCATAGGAGGGCGTTGGCCATCGATGAGGAGATCGGCAGCAGGCTGGGCCAGGCTCAGGACCTCTGCAACCTCGGGCTCCTAGCTGCCCAGCTAGGTAGGCGTAACGAGGCAAGAAATCTTCTGCGCCGGGCTCACGCGCTATACGATGAAATCGGTACCGGCGGTGAAGACCCCGAGATTGTAGCGGAAGCCCTCCCGCGCCTCCCAGGGAAAGACGCAAAC
>JADFKX010000157.1 GCA_022564695.1 Chloroflexota bacterium
CCGCAATCGTACATGATCCAGAAGGCGTTGGGCGCTGGCGCACTGCACCAGATATTCCCGGACGTGCTGGAGCTGTGTCGTAGCGCCGAGGACTTCTCACAGGAGAAGGTGGCCGACATCCTGGCGGAGATGGGCCGCAGCGCTGGCTTCTGGCATAACGAGCGCGGACACTACATGGTGCGGCAGAGCGGCGCCCGCTACGTCAAGGCGCTGGCGGAGTACCTGCGAGCGCGCCTGCCCCGGCCTGTGCTGCGTCGGCTGTAGATTCGGTAGCAGCCGATGCGCCGCATCCGGAGCCTTCCGTTACCCGGTGCGAACGGATGCAGCCGCCTTCGTGGCGGCGGACCGCATGGAGAGTAGGGGCTGAGCCCCATCGCGGGCCAGGATTCTGAGGAACGCCTCGACTACGACGGGGTCGAACTGGCTGCCGCTGTTTCGCTCCAGCTCCTCGACGGCCGCCTCCACGGGCATCGCCCTCCTGTATGGCCGGTCAGTGGTCATGGCATCGAAGGCGTCCGTAACGAGCAGGATGCGGGAGGCCAGGGGGATATCTTCTCCGGCCAGGCCGTCAGGGTAGCCGGAGCCATCGAAGTGCTCGTGATGGTGGTGGATGGCCGGTGTAGCCTCGGAGATGGAGTGGATCTGGCCCAGGATGTGAAGGGCAGCGGTCGGGTGCCGCTTCATCTGGGCCCACTCATCTTCGTTTAGGGGGCCGGGCTTGCAGAGGATATCGTCCGGCACCGCAAGCTTGCCGATGTCGTGAAGGAGTGAAGCCAGCCGCACGACCGAGGTCTCCTCTTCCCCTAGGCCCAGCTCCTCGGCCAGCTTGGCGGTGTACCAGGAGCAGCGCTCCGTGTGGGCGCTGGTGACCGGGTCCTTGGCGGCGAGGGCGGCGACTAGAACGGCGACGACGTCCGGGGCCTTGACCGAGCGGTCCGCGGCGTACCAGGGGAGGGTTCCGTCTGCCCTGCGCCCGATGAGCTCGCTCCAATCGCCGACGCGGTTCTTGCCGGCGGACTTGGCCCAGTACATGGCGGCGTCCGCGCCGTAAATGAGCTGTTCGGCTGAACTCGCGGTGTGTGGGAAGTCTGCTATACCAAGGCTGACCGTGACCTTGGTGCCGTTGCCGCCCGTTCGTTTGGCCACGGCACGGCGCAGGCGCTCGGCGATGCGGGTCCCTTTGGGGCCGTCGGTGCCCGGCAGCAGCACCGCGAACTCGTCGCCTCCATAGCGATAGGCGTCCTGCGAATGCACTACGTCGGTGAGGGTTTGGGCCATCAGGCGGAGGATCTCATCGCCTGCCTGGTGTCCCAACGAGTCGTTGACGCCCTTGAAGCCGTCGATATCCAGCATGATGAGGCTCACGTTGTCGCCGTCCGCTTGAGCCCGAGCGACCAGCTCTCTGACCTTCTCCTGGAATGTGCGGTGGTTGAAGAGGCCGGTAAGCCCGTCTGTGGCGGCCCGAGCGCGGGCGTCCAGCAACTGCTGGTTGCGCTCCTGCAGCTCTTCGTTGGTGAGGCGGAGCGCCTCGTCTGCCCGCTTGCGCTCCGTGATGTCGTGCACGAAAGCGTTGAAGGTGTAAGCCTCTCCCGACCTGACAGCCCAGATCGCCAGCTCCACTGGGAACTCGTGCCCGTCGCGATGAAGCGCCGTTATCTCGATTCGCTTATTCAATACCGGCCCTTCTCCCGTGGCCAGGAAGTGTCTAAGGCCGCGAAGATGTTCTGGCCGGAGTTCCGAGGGAATGATCGTGTCGCTCAGCTTTCGCCCCAGCGCTTCTTCGCGGGACCAGCCGAAGGTGGCTTCGGCCTGCGCGTTCCAGTCCGTAATCAAGCCACCGGCATCCATCGAGATGAAGGCGTCAGACGCTGTGTCAATGATCAGGCGAGTCCGCTCCTCGCTGTCCTGCAACTCCCGCGTGCGTTGACGCACCTTCTCTTCCAGGGAGCGGTTGAGCGCTTCTATCTCCGCGCTCTCTTTTTCAAGCGCCTCCTCCGCCCGCTTGCGCGCCGTGATGTCTTTGAGCAGCGACTCCGTCATCTGGTTGAAGGAGACGCCCAGGCGAGCCAGCTCCCGCGGGCCGGCGGTAGGCGCCCGCGCCTCCAGGTCGCCGCCAGCCACGGCCAGCGCGGCCGACTCCAGCGACGATAGCGGCGTCAGGATGGAGCGGGCGATGGATACCGCTGCCGCGACGCTTAGTATGGCGCTAACGGCCCCAGCGATCATGAGCAGCCAGAAAGCCACGTTGGCCAGATTGGTCGACTGGTCGTGTAGGAAAGATACCTCTTTCAACTCGTCCTCGACGCCCATCGCAATGCTGGCGGAGAGATCAATTATCTGCGGAAAAACCGCCGCCAGCATCTCCTCCGCGCCCGCAAGATCGCCTCGTTCGCGCGCCGCGATCGCGCCCTCAATAGTGACCGAGGTGGCGTTCATCGCGGCCAGTATCTCTTTAAGCCTGTCAACCTCCTCATTGGCATCAATGCCCGCGGTAAGCGCGGTTTCGGTCTCCTCTATAAGGAGCGCCTCGCCGATACTGTCGGAGGCTTGATTGAGTCTTGAACGGAACTCTGGAATGATCTCCCCATCGCCGCTGGCAAGGTAGCTCTCCAGCAACAGGATGCCCTGGGTATGTTGTTGCTGGGCGCGCTGCAACAGGTCGACGACAGTCGCGTTCTCCTCAATTTTATTCAGAGCATCCGTTTGCTCGCGCGCCAGCCAGGCGGAGCCCGCCACGACGATGGCAAGAATGAGGATCAGAAAGCCGAAGCCGGTGATGATCCGCCCTCTGACGCTGGAGAGTAGAGGAAGCTGGGGCCACCCTCTGGGTGACTGCATCCGGATTCGTGATAGCTTGGCCATTCGAGTTACTTTCGCTCGCTCCTGGTTTTTAATGACATGGGCCGTGCGGTGACCCAAGGTTAAGGCCGCTCACAGATATAAGATGGGCGCTTATTCACACCGTTACGGGGTGCAAGGTTAAGGTCTGGCTAAGTAAAGGTTGGAACTAAGGGGCGCAGCTAGTAGAGACAGGAGGGGCGCCCCGCCTGGTTGTTGATGACGTGGGCCGTGCGGTGACCCAAAGGTTAAGGCCGTTCGCAGATATAAGATGGGCACTCGTTGGCGCTGTTACAGGGTGCAAGGTTAAGGTCTGGCTAAGTAAAGGTTGGAACTAAGGGGCGCTTGCGATAGAGACAGAAAGGGCCCCGATGAATCGGGGCCCCTCCCGCCCAAAGGGAGGTTTGGCTAGGTTAGCTGCAGCCGCTCGTCGTGCCGCAGTTGTCGCAGCAGTAGCAGGTGCCGCGGCGGACCATGAGCCAGCCGCAGTTGGCGCAGGGCGGCCCCGACTGATCGAGATCGCCGCTGCGGTTATAGCTGCTGCCGTTGCCGGCGGAGAGCCTTTCCTGAGCCCGTCGAAGGGCCGGCGGATCGTACTCCTGCGCGATTAGCTTCGCCTTGACGGCCGGGGAGAGCACGCCGAACTCCTCCTTCTCCTCCTCGCTGAGGAACTGGGAGGCGAGCCAGCGGAAGATGTAGTCCACGATGGACTGGGCGACGGGGATCTCCGCGTTCTCCGTTCGGCCCGAAGGCTCAAACCGCATGTGGGAGAACTTGTTCACCATATCGCGCAGGGGGACGCCGTACTGTAGCGTTAGCGAGATGGAGGTGGCGAAGGCGTCCAGCATGCCGGAGAGGGTGGACCCCTCCTTCGCCATGGTGATGAAGATCTCGCCCGGAGTGCCGTCCCCGTACATTCCGGCGGTGATGTACCCCTCGTGCCCCTCAATCGAGAACTTGTGGGTGAGCGAGGTGCGGGTGGCGGGCAACCGTCGCCGTATGGGCCGGCCCTCAGGTTCCTCGGTCTCGGTGCCCTGGTCCTTGCTGGTGCTCAGAACCTGGGCCCGCTTGGAGCCGTCGCGGTAGATAGCCAGCGCCTTGAGGCCGTGCTTCCAGCCCTCAATGTACGCCTCCTCAATCTCCTCCACGGTGGCCTCTTCCGGTAGGTTGACGGTCTTGGAGATGGCGCCGGAGATGAACGGCTGGGCGGCGCCCATCATTTTGACGTGGCCCAGCCAGTGGACGGTACGGCTGCCGTTCTGGGGCTTGAAGGCGCAGTCGAACACGGGGAGGTGCTCCTCCAGCAGGCCGGGGGCGCCCTCTATGGTGCCGGTCTCGTCGATGTGGGCGAGGATGGCGGCGGTCGCGTCGTCGCCGTAGCCCAGGCGACGGAGGGCGCCGGGGACGGCGGCGTTAACGATCTTCATGAGTCCGCCGCCGACCAGCGTCTTGTACTTGACGAGGGCTATATCCGGCTCTATGCCGGTGGTGTCGCAGTCCATCATGAAGCTGATGGTGCCCGTTGGGGCCAGGACCGTCGCCTGGGAGTTGCGATAGCCGTGCTCCCGGCCCAGGGCCAGCGCCTCGTCCCAGGCCTCCTGCGCCGCCGCCACGAGTGTAGCGGGGGCTTTCGTCTCGTCGATCTTGTTTGCTTCGGCGCGGTGCTTCTCGATGACGCCTAGCATCGGCTCGCGGTTGCGCTCGTAGCCGGCGAACGGGCCGACACGGGCGGCGATTGTGGCGGAGGTGGCGTACGCCTGGCCGGTCATGATCGCCGTGAGAGCGCCCGCCCAGGAGCGGCCCTCGTCGGAGTCGTAGGGGATGCCGAGGGACATCAGGAGGGCGCCCAGGTTGGAGTAGCCGAGGCCGAGCTGGCGGAAGTCGTTGGCGTTCTCGCCGATCTTCTCCGTGGGGTATGAGGAGTTGGAGACGATGATCTCCTGAGCGGTGATCATGACGGCGCAGGTGTGGCGGTACGCCTCAATGTCGAATTCGCCTGCCTCGTCCAGGAGCTTGAGGAGGTTGAT
>JADFKX010000158.1 GCA_022564695.1 Chloroflexota bacterium
GCGAACAGAGCAACGATGTATCGCATGGCAGCCAGCCCGGTGTATAAACGCTACGGAGATGAACTAAGTTACGGCGAACTGCCCACAGGCTATCGGAATCCCGACTCACCTAGCGCCCGTACGTAGCCAGCAGCGCCTGGCGGTAAACCTCCGTCTCCGCTGGGTCGATGAGCTGATCCGGCGGCTGCAGGCAGATCGAGTCGGCCAGCTCCGCGTACGCCTCCAGCTTGCCCCTCGTCTCCTCCGGCGTCCCCGCCACGGCGAAGGCGTCGATCATCTCGTCGGAGACGGCGTCCACCATGGCAGCAGTGTCACCCTTAAGGTCCGCCTCCTGGATGCGCCTGTACTCGCTGGGGAAGGCGGCGAACACCGGCTCGTAAGTCTTCACCGTCGCGTAGAACGCGATCGTCGCGGCGGCGGCGCGGCGGGCAGCGGCGCCGTCCCTGCTCACAGCGCAGCAGACCGATAGGCAGATGTGGAATTGCTTCCGATCCCGGCCCGCCTGAGCGAGGCCGCGCGCCACCGAGGGCAGCACCGTCTGCCGGATCCAGGGCAGCGAGTAGATGGCGTGGCCCAGGAGTCCATCGGCGAACTCCGCCGCAGTGCGGATCATCCCCTCGCGTACGCCGGCCAGGAAGATCGGTATGCGCTCCCGTTGCGGCGGGTAGGGACGCTGCCAGCCCTGGATGTCCAGATCGTAGTACTGGCCGGAGAAGCGGATCGGCCGGCCCAGGTGGGCGTTCTCCGTGATCAGGCGGATGACTTGAATGCACTCCTTAATATGGGGCGTGGGCTTGCCGTAGGCGACGCCGTGCCAGCGCTCGTTCAGCCGCTTCAGCCCGGTGCCCAGGCCCAGGATGAAGCGGCCCCCGGAGAGAATGTCCATGTCCAGTGCCGACAGAGCGGTCACCCAGGGGCTGCGCACGAACGCCAGTGCGATCGAGGTGCCGAGCTGGATGCGTGAGGTGGACGTCGCCGCGGCGGCCAGGGGCAGAAACGGCTCGTGTGACATCTCTGGCGCCCATAACGTATCGAAGCCGGCGTCCTCCGCCTGGCGGGCCAGCCGCGCGATCCGCTCCGCAGGCGCCACGCCAACGGCAAGTGAGTAGCGGCTCATAGTTTGCTAATCATTCGTGTATACTCGCTACACGGAGTAGCCTATCTCAGACCCGTGTGGGGCGCTAGAGGAAGGGCAGTAGCGTGACGCCTGACAAGGACGAGTTCCGCCAAGTCATGGGCCGGTTCGCCACCGGCGTTACCATTGTCACCAGCCGTCTCGGCGAGGAGCTGCATGGCATGACGGCTAACGCGGTCACGTCCGTGTCGCTGGAGCCGCCGCTGGTGCTCATCTGCGTCGACAAGTCAGCCGACAGCCACGACATCATCGATGGCAGCGGCATCTTCGCCCTCAGTATCCTGAGCCTGGAGCAGGAACGTCTTGCCGACGGCTTCGCGGTCAAGGAGGGTGTGGCCGCGCACAGGCTTGACGGTGTGCCGCACCACACGCGGGCAACCGGCGCTCCGATCATCGAGGGCAGCCTCGCCTATCTGGACTGCCGCGTGGTGGAGCGCTTCCCGGGCGGCGACCACACGGTATTCATCGGCCGGGTTGTTGACGCCGGACGGTTGAACGGCCAGGGACCGCTCATCTTCTACCAGGGAAGCTACGGCGGGCTGGCCTAGCGTAACGTTGCGCCTGCTAGGCCCTGGCCCAGGGCAGAGCGCCGGCCCGAGCCTCCATTAGCGGCTTGATCAGACCGTCCGCCGCCAAGCAGACGAAGTCCAGGCCGGCGTACAGGCTTGGGTCGTAGCCGCGCATGGCGGTGGTCGCTCCCTCCTCCTCCATGCGCCCGTAGTCATGGAGGACGACCAGCGCCTTGATGTCCGCCTCGCGGCTACGCAGCCGTGGGCCTGCATCGGCGAGCAGACGGCGGAAGTTGCGCCGGACGCTGAGGCCGATATCCCCGAGCTCGTCCGGCGGCCTCCCTACGATAGTCATGCCGCCATCGCCTTGGAGCCGCTGGATCGTCCAGGCGTCGATCGTCTCCAACTCTACCCACTGTCCTTCTGTATCGATGCTGGCGGCCCGCTCCCAGATCAGCTCGAACAGCTTGTCCAGGTGCTCCTCGGACTCCGGCAGACGGTGAAGGCGGGTACTGTCCAGGTCATAGGTGCCCTTGACCCGCTCCGTGAGGCGGGCCCAGTGGTGGTTCAGCCCACCGCTGACCGACATCAGGGCGCCTTCCTCCTGCTGCTTCTTGATGAAGATGGAGATCGGCAGCGGCACGTAAGTGCGCTGCCCCGGCTCCAGCTGGAGCGCGGTCTCACGGGTCAACTTGATGAAGCTCTGCGTCTCGTTGGCGCCGCTGGGCAGGTCCGCGCCTGGGGGCAGCCAGAGCGCGTATGCCCCGGTGATCTCCGCCTTCATCTCATCCTGGAGACGCTCGCGACGGGCGAGCCAGGCCTGATTCTCAACCGCCTCGAGGATCGGATGCACCTCGATGGCGAGGCGGAAGGAGCCGTCCGTCGCGCTGGCGGCGAGGACGTTTGGGCCGGGCTCCTGCCGCTCTTCTATCGTAAAGCGGCGGCCGTGCTGGTCGACCAGCCAGCCCAGGAGCAGGTTCAGGCAGACGTCATGTTCGCGCATGCGTAGGCTTCCCGACCGCGGACTTCAGCCCGCGATTTCATTTCGCATCTCTAGCTGAGGCTGCACACTCTAGCGCGCGGGGTTGTCCCTGCCTGGAGCGGCGCTCAGTTGACTGACTCCACGATCATGGAGATGCCCTGGCCGCCGCCGATGCAGAGGGTGGCCAGACCCCGCTTCGCCTCGCGGCGCTTCATCTCGTACAGGAGCGTCACCAGGATGCGGGTGCCGCTGGCGCCTATCGGGTGGCCCAGGGCGATAGCGCCGCCGTTGACGTTGACCCGCTCCCAGTCCCAGCCTAGCTCGCGCCCCACGGCCAGTGATTGAGCGGCGAACGCCTCGTTCGCTTCGATCAAGTCGATCTCATCCAGCGACAGGCCGGACTTGGCCAGCACATTCCGCGTGGCCGGTATTGGGCCCAGCCCCATCACGCGGGGCGCTACACCGGCGGAGGCGTAGGCGCGCACGGAGGCCAGCGGCTTAACGCCCAGCTCCTCGGCCTTCTTGACGGACATCACCACCACAGCGGCGCCGCCGTCGTTGATGCCGGAGGCGTTGCCGGCGGTGACGGTGCCGTCGGACGCGAAGGCGGGCCGCAGCCCACCCAGCTTCTCCGCGGTGGTTTCCGGCCGTGGGTGCTCATCCTTATCAACGATGATCGTCTCCTTGCGCCGCTTGACCTCAACCGGCACCACCTCCTCCGCGAAGACGCCCGACTCCCAGGCCCGGCCCGCCCGGCGCTGGCTCTCAGCGGAGAAGGCATCCTGGTCGCCACGGGAGATCTCGCGCTCCTGGGCGATATTTTCGGCGGTGTTGCCCATATGACAGTCCTCAAGGGCGCACCAGAGGCCGTCCTTGATCACGTGATCTGTCACCTCGCCGTGGCCCAGCCGGTAGCCGTAGCGGGCCTTCGGCAGGAGGTACGGGGCGCTGGACATCCCCTCCATGCCGCCGGCGACTACGATTTCTGCGTCGCCGAGCATGATGGCGCTCGTGGCCAGCGCGACGGTCTTGAGGCCGGAGCCGCATACCTTGTTGATAGCGGTGGCAGGGGTGCTATCGGGGATGCCCGCGGCGATGGCGGCCTGGCGGGCCGGATTCATCCCCAGGCCGGCGGAGAGGACGTTTCCCATGAGCACCTCGTCAACCTGCTCCGGCTTGACGCCCGCCCGTTTCAGCGCCTCGGCGATTGCGGTCGCTCCCAGCTTGGTGGCTGGGACATCGGCGAATGCGCCGCCAAAGGTGCCGATAGGTGTGCGCGCCGCCCCGGCGATGACGACTTCGTTCATGGTGTCCTCCTGTCCAGCGTTGGGCGTCTAGCATCGTATCTGGTGCACGGGTAAGGGGTCAAGCGGAGGCCAGGCTGGGCATGGTGCTCAGATCGGAGCACTCGGGGCCGGAGAGGCATATAATACGTTCCGCCGGGTTTTCGCAGGACAAACCGCGCAAGGGGAGAGACGATGAGCCGCAAGAGAAAGCATCCAATAGCGTTCATGAGCTATGTGCGCTTTGAAGACGAACATGCAGATGGACGCCTGACCGAATTTCGTGAACGCCTCAGCGCAGAGGTGCGGGTGCAGACTGGGGAAGAGTTCATTATCTTCCAGGACCGGAACGACATTAAGTGGGGTCAGAACTGGAAGGAGCGGATTGAGGAGTCCCTTGATAAAGTGACATTCCTAATCCCAATCATCACTCCGAGCTTCTTCAACAGTCCGCCCTGCCGTGGTGAATTGGAGAAGTTTCTGGAGCGCGAGAAGAAGCTGAGGCGCAACGACCTTATCCTTCCCGTCTACTATGTTGACTGCCCGCTGCTGAACGAGGAAGCGAAACGCGCCACTGACGAGTTGGCCGAGGTGGTTGCTGTGCGCCAGTATGCCGATTGGCGACCCCTGCGCTTCGAGTACTTCACTTCCCCTCAGGTTGGCAAGAGGCTAGCTGAGCTTTCTGTTCAAATCCGCGAGGCGCTGGAACGCACAGCCGGACCCGGTAGAAGGCGGGCCAGCGGCAAGCCTACCGCTAAAAGAGCCACGCGGGCTAAGGCTTCTGAGCCATCAGAATCACAGGCGGAGGGAGCTGAATCGGTAAGTGACATGGCCGAACCTGCACGCGCTCCTACGACGAAAACGGAGCCTCCAACTCTCGTGGTCGACCCCATGCACCGAGGCGACCACACGACGATAACCGCGGCGATCGAGGACGCAAGCGCGGGAGAC
>JADFKX010000159.1 GCA_022564695.1 Chloroflexota bacterium
TGCTTCGGCCGGGAGCTTACGGTGGAGGTGAAGGCGAAGCGGGTGGACGAGCCGACGGTCGTGGTGACGTTTGGGCCAGCCACGCCAACGCCAACGCCAACGCCAACGCCTACGCCTACGTCTACGCCAACGCCTACACCTACGTCTACACCTACGCCGACGTCGACCCCGGACGTCACGGCGCCCAGCAAGGTGACAGGGCTCGTCGTCGACAATTCCATCCCGGGCCAGCTTGACTTGAGTTGGAACCCCAGCGCTGTGTCGGACCTCTCCGTGTACAGGGTGTACGCGACCGCGATCGCGGATGCGGAGTTCCCGGCCCAATATGATCTGCTGACCTCGGATGGGGTGCCGAAGGGCACGAACACCTACACGGACGATGAGTTCCAACTGCCGGACGATGTTGGGGAGACCTTCTACTACGTGGTGACCGCCGTCGACACTGCGGGCAACGAGAGCGCCCCCTCGAACGTGAAGTCGGAAGTGCTGCAGTAAGCGCGCTATGCGCGTGATCGCCGGACAAGCCAAGGGTCACCGCCTCGCCGGGCCTCCTTCGCGGGCCACGCGGCCGACCTCTGACCTGGTGCGGGGGGCGATCTTCTCGGCTCTGGAGTCGATGGGGGTGGATCTGACGCGTGTGCTGGACCTGTACGCGGGCAGCGGGGCGCTGGGGATCGAGGCGCTGAGCCGCGGCGGTGAGTGGTGCGACTTTGTGGAGAAGGACGCCCGCACCTGCGCCTCCATCCGTGAGAACCTGGCCAAGACGCGGTTCGATGGGCGGGCGAAGGTGCACTGCGCGCCGGTGGAGCGGGCGCTTGCCAGGCTAGAGGGGCCGTACACGCTGGTGCTGGCCGACCCGCCCTACGCGCAGGAAGCGGCCCCGCCGCTGGAGCGGCTGGTGGAGTCCGGCCTGGCGGAGGCCGGCAGGACGGTCCTGGTGCTGGAGCACAGCTCGCGGGAGGAGGGGCCGGAGCGGCTGGGTGGGCTATCGCAGGTTAAGACGCTGAGGCACGGCGACAGCGCTGTCTCGATCTATCGCTAGGAGGTGTCGATTTGGTAGCAGCGATCTATCCCGGCAGGTTTGATCCGGTCACGCTGGGACACGTGGACATCGCGCAGAGGGCGGCGACGCTGTTCGATCGGGTAGTGGTGGCAGTGTACGATCTGCCGCCGGAGGGCTGTCTGTTCACCACTGAGGAGCGGGTGAAGCTGTTCGCGGGGGCGATAGAGCACATTGAGCATGCGGAGGTGAAGTCGTTCTCCGGCCTGATAGTGGACTTCGCGCGCAAGGAGCGGGCGAAAGCGCTGGTGCGCGGCATCCGGGCGGTGACCGACTTTGAGGCGGAGTTCGATATGGCGCTGATGAACAGCAAGATGGCGCCGGAGATCGATTCGGTCTACCTGATGGCTAGCCTGGAGCACCTGTTCGTGAGCGGTCACCGGATTCGAGAGGTGGCCGGCATGGGGTACGATGTCGCGGAGCTGGTGCCGGTTGCGGTGGCGAAGGCGTTGGGGGAGAAGTTTGGCGGGAAGACGTAGAGGAGGCCCGCTGTGGACATCCTGCACCACATAGACCGTCTTGAGGAGATTGTGGGTGAGGCGCGCAAGCTGCCGGTGGGCGGCGGCTTGGTGATGCCGCGGCAGCGTCTGCTGGACCTGATTGACCGCATGCGAGTGTCGGTGCCGAAGGAGGTGTACGACGCTCGTGATGTGATGGAGAAGCGAGATGAGGTGCTGGCGGACGCTACGGCGGAGGCCTCGCGGGTCATCACGCGGGCGCAGGAGGAGGTGGAGGAGCGGCTGAAGGAGACGGCGGTAGTGAAGACGGCGGAGGAGAGGGCGCGCCAGATACTGGCCCAGGCGCAGGAGCGTATGCTGGAGCTCTCGCGGGAGGCGGAGGCGCAGGCAGCGGGGCGCCTGGACGATGCGCAGGAGGCGGCGCGGGAGCAGATGCGGGAGGCGGACGTTTACGCGCTGCAGACGTTGAAGAAGCTGGAGGGTGAGCTGAACGAGTTCATCGCCACGGTGCAGCGGGGGGTGGACACGCTGGAGAAGCGGGCGGCGGAGCGGCCTACCAGCTAGGGGAAACCCCGGCGGCTGCGTCGGAACCAGATGGCGATGGCGACTGTAGTGACCAGGGCGGTGAGGACGGCGATGAGGATGAGGAGGCGGACGAGGGCGGCGGCGCCAGCGTCCTCAATCAAGGCGTAGGATTCTTCACTGTTGGCTGTGGCGTCCGTGAAGTCGCCGGCGGCGAAGGCGATGGCGGCGCTGCGGAGGGAGGTTTCGGGGTCGCTACCCCAGAGGCCGAGGCGCTGCCAAAGGTTGCGGGGTTGGTCCACTTTATCGCGGGCGCGGAGGTAGGCGCTGAGGAAAGTCTCGGCGTCGCTGAGGGTCTGCTCCAAACCGCTGAATTGCCAGGCGGCGACGGCTGCGTCAATGGTATTGGGAAAGGGGAGGCCGGCGGTCTGGACGGCTTCTCGGAGGGAGGCCAGTCGCCCCGTTAGCCCGAGGTAGAGTTGGAGGCCGGCTTCGGCACCGTCCAGGGCGGCGAGGGCTTCGTCGAAGCGCCAGGCGGAGACGTCAGCCTGGATGGCCTCGAGCGGACCGGGATCCAGGGCCTCGGCTTGAGCAGCGTTGGTGAGGGAGGCTAAGCGGTCGCGGGCCAGGCGGCGTTGCTCCAGGACGGGAGCGAAGGAGTCCGGGAAGACCCATTCAAGGAAGAGGTGGCCTAGCTCTTGGCCGGCGGCGTCTTCCAAGGCGTCCAGGAAGCGGCGACTATTGGCCGGTACAGCGTCCGCGGCTATGTCAGCGTTGGTCTGCTGAAGGATGTCCAGACCGACAGTGTCTTCCAGCAGGGTCAGGAAACGGAACGATCTATCGTATCCGGCGTCCTCGATTGCCTCCTGATCAGATGTGGCGGCGATGAGGTAGGCGACATCGCCCCACTCGTCCAGGCGGAGGTCAAGGGTGGTCCGCACCGGCGGGTTGGTACTGCCCTGAATGAGGCTGGGGCCGAGATGCTGAGCAGCTTTGAGAGCGATGAGATTGGCGAAGCCCTCGGCGAGCCAGCGGTTGTCGTAGATGTCGGACCAGAGGTGGGCCAGCTCGTGGAGGGCGGTGACGTCGTCGGCGATGGGGGAGATGTCGATGTCGCAGGAGGCGATGTCGCAGGAGGTGAGCCCTTCGTAGCCTAAGATTACCTGGCGGCCGCGCTCGGCGATGTTGATGGCCGACGGGCCCGAGCGGGGAAAGCCGTAGAGGTCCGCTATGACCGGAAGGCCGGCGGTGACGAGGTCCTGGATGTGCTGGGCCCAGACCTCTTCGCCCGGGAAGTAGGTAAGAGTGACGTCGACGCCTTCCAGTGGGGTTGATATGGGGGTGGTGATTGCGGCGTCGGGGCGGCTGACTTCGGCGAAGGCGGCCAGATGGAGCTGGTCAGCGGAGGATGACCGGCAAGTGAAGACAGGGCCCGAGCCGGCGCAGTCTGCGGGCTCCAGGCTGACTTCCCAGGCTGAGTCCGCGGGGGTGAGGATGGAAACGGTTGACTGGTCGCCGAAGGTGATGGCGGGAAGGAAGACGTAGAAGGGGGTGATCAGGAGGGAGTCCTCGCGGACGGAGGTTAGATCGTAGTCTAGAGAGAAGGAGTAGGTATCGTTGAAGAATAGCCTACGGTCGAAGGAGATGGTGGCGGTGACAATGGGACCATCGCCGGAAGGGTCGATGGAGATGGGTAGAGTGGTGGGGCCGGAGCGGGCGCTGAGGTTGGAGGAACCGCGGAGGATGGGGAGCTGGAGGGAGTCGTAGAAGAGGATGGTGCCGGACTCCCGTTCCACGGTCTCAGGGTCGTTGTTATTTACGCTTACCTGCCAGGAGACGTGAACAGGGCCGGGATCAGGGCGAATGTCGTAGGAGATGTCTGAGGTGATGATGAGAGGCTGATTGGCCTGGGAGGGATGGGGCGAGAGGGACAGAGTGAGGAGGGCCAGCGCGATGGCGAAGGCGAGGAAGGGGAGGAGGCGAAGCCTGGTCATAAGTCAGCGTGGGGCTGCTCGTCCTCGGCTGGCTGGGGTGCGACGAGGGCCTGGAGGGCGTCGAGGGCTCTGCGAAGCCCCTGACGCTGGTAGGATGGCCAGACGATGCGAGCGGCGAACCAGCCGCGGAGGCCGTGGCTGGCGACGGTGGCGAACAGGGTCACGTCCGTGTGATCGTCGTTCGCGGGCCGGAGGAGGAAGGCCTGCGACTCCAGCGTGAGCATGTAGCCTTTCTCCTTGTGCTCATACTCGTTCCGGACGGGGGTGAAGGAGATGTACTCCATCGGAGCCCACTCACTGATCTGGAAGTCGTGCGCCAGGCCGTCCTCCGTGTGGGCGCGGAAGGGGGTGCCCACGCCCTCGCGCTGGGAGGAGAGGTACTCGACGCGCTGCCAGGCCCCGTTCCAGCGGTTGGCGGCCTCCAGGTCCGTGATTGCGGCCCAGACCTCGCGCACCGGCGCGGCGATGATGAGGGACTTGGAGGTGGTGGGCATCAGCGAAGCCTCAGACCCTTCGCTTCGCTCAGGGTGACAGATTGGGGGTGCGCGGCGATGATGAGGGACTTGGATGTGGTAGGCATGGGGTTTGGCTGTATCAGATTGAGATACGTCTGTTCTTGGCAGGCTGATTCTAGCACGGGGCGTGGCAGGTGGCGAGCTAGAGTTCGCCGCTATCGCGCCTAGCGCACCACTAGATTGACCAGCTTGCCGGGGACGTAGATGATTTTCGCCACCTGCTTCCCCTTGGTGAACTGCCGGACTCGCTCGCTTGCCAGGGCCAGCTCCT
>JADFKX010000160.1 GCA_022564695.1 Chloroflexota bacterium
CCGTAGCGGTCGCGCTTGATCGCGGCGGCGGTGATTCGGCCTCGCAGGAGGCTATCGCCCTCCCAGTAGCTCATCTCCGTCCCCGGCAGGCGCCCCACCATCCCCTTCAGCCCCTTCTCGTCGAACGGGAACCTCATCGCTCGCGTCGCCATGCCGCTACCTCCGTCCGTCCACTTCCACGGTGACCGCGACGATCTCCTCGGCGTCCGGCTTCTCCGCCATCGCTATGACGCCCTCCTCCCAGGAAGCGCCGACCCGGCCGGTGTTCTGCGCTATATAGCTCAGCCCCTCCGCCAACATGTCCTCGAACACGGCGCCCACCATGAACGCTTCGATCCCGTACTGGATGTTCTCGCGGCCCTGAATCATTGAGACGCAGGTAGTGCGCAGGCGGTTCTCGCCCTCCGTGCCGGGGGCGTCGTAGCTGCAGGGCCCGTTCCACAGCTTCTGGTTGTATGAGGGCTGGAGGAGGATGTCCACGCTAAGGGCATCGTAGTGCTCAACCAGCGTCTGGTGGAAGCCGTCCCAGCACACGAGCGTGCCGACGCGACCCAGCGGCGTATCGACGGGCACGAGCTCGCTCTTGGGGCCGCTATCGAACACACGCACCTCGAACGGCTCCGTCAAGTTCACCTTGGGGACGCGGCTGAGGCAGAGGCCGCGGGGCGAGAAGAGGTAGGACATGTTGTAGACCTTCGTCTCGTCCATCACATGCCGTCCGCCCTTGCTGGGCTCGTCCTCCAGCGGCGGCAGGGCGATGCTGCCCGCCGCCAGGTAGACCCCGTGCTCCCGCGCCAGGGAGGAGAACGTGTCCACGTACGCGCGCTCCGCCTCCACCGCGTGCTCCATGAACATGAGCCGGCGGAAGGCGGTCTCCGGCGTCGCGCGGTGCTCCTCGTCCAGGCGGTTGATGTTCTTCATGACGAGCTTCATCCCCACCGCTTCTAGATTTGTCTCGCCCTTGAGGTCGTCCCAGAAGTAGGGGACGAAGCTCAGGTACATCCCCACCAGCTCCGGGAAGCTGACAAGCGTCGGCAGCTCGCCGTCCACCTCGCGCATCGCCTCCGCCATAAGCGATGACATCTTGGCGTGGAACGCTTCCGCGCTGGCGTAGTCGTTGAGCTCCGTCTTCGCCTGCACCGCCACCAGGTTGACCTTCAATTGCGCTCCTCTCGCTTGGGTTGGCTGAACGCATGATACAACAGGCGGGCGCGGCCACCAACCGCCCTAGACCCTTCCAGCCGCATCCTGTATTATCCGCCTGACCCATGTCCAACGAATCGCAGCCCTTGTCCGGCCAGGTAGCCGTCGTTACCGGCGCCAGCCGTGGCATCGGCCGGGCGATCGCCATCGAGTTCGCGCGGGCCGGAGCGGACGTTGTCGTCAGCGCCCGCAGCAGCGAGAAGGCGCCCTCGAAGATGCCCGGCACTATCGAGGAGACGGCGCGCGAGGTGGAGGCGGCCGGCGGGCGCGCTATCGCCGTACCCACGGACGTCACGGACGAGTTGCAGGTGCAGGCGATGGCGCAGCGCACCCTGGACGAGTTTGGGCGGGTGGACATTCTGGTGAACAACGCGGGCGTCAGCTTCCCGGCCCCGTTCAGCAAGACGCCGCTGAAGCGCTGGGACCTGGTGATGAACGTGAACCTGCGGGGCCCCGTGATGTGCACGCAGGCGTTCCTGCCGCGAATGCTGGAGCAAGGGAGTGGCCGGATAATCAACATCTCGTCCTACCTGGCGGAGGTGCTGATGCCGGGGATGATGTCCTACTCAGTGTCCAAGATAGCGCTGGAGAAGCTGACGCAGGCGCTGGCGGCGGAGTTGCAACCGAAGAAGATCGCCGTGAACGCCCTGCGCATCGAGGTGAACATCGCCACGGAGGGCTGGCAGTTCCTCAACCCGAATATCGACTATTCCGATTGGGCGAAGCCGGAGGCGGCGTCGGAGGTCACGCTATGGCTGGCGACGCGCGACCCGTCCTACACCGGCCGCGTGGTGACTATCGCGGAGGTGCGCCAGCAGATGGCCGGCGGCGGCGGGTAGTCGCCCGGATATGCCGTGTCCTACTCGTCACCCTCCGGCACAACCGTAAGCTCAAGATCGAAATCCCCAAAGTCCGGCAGCTCCAATATGTCGTAGGGAGGCTCGAAGTCCGCGTCCGTGACGTCCGTAGAAACGGAAGTTGCCTCGAAGGTGGAACTCGAGCCGCCAACCTCGCTCTGCAGGTATAACAGCAGGCCCGCATCGGAGAAACAAATCTCCCCTTCGTCCAGTTCAGCGAGGCCTCCGATCGTGAAGCAGGTGGCGTCCAGGCCCGCTATTGTGCGCTGCGAGGTGTTGCCAATTGCCACACTCTGGACGCCCTCCGCGATCACGCCGGGTATGTCGAAGAGCAGATCCAAAGGTGACGCCTCGGCTCCCGCCACCTCCTCTTCAGTCACCAGGCAGCTCCCCTCGCCTCCCATAGCGAAGCAGATGTAAGACTTGCCACCAGCGTTGATGATGATGGTGCGAGATTCCACTCCCCCTTCCGAACTGGAGATCTCGATGCGAGAGTCCGGCGGCCGCTGTACCAGCACCCACTCCCCTTCGAACGTCTCGCCGCCTCCTTCGGTCGTGATCCTGTAGGTGACCTTGGCAACGACTCCCTCGGAAGCCGCTGCGGCCAACGACTCGAGGTCACTCAGCCCGCCGCCGCCGTCTTCGTCCCCGTTGCCACCGTCGGCCCCGGGCGTCTCGCCGGCCTGCGGCGTCTCGTCCCCATTCCCTCCGCCATTGCAGGCTACGGCAGCGAAAGCCAGCAGCCCAACCACCAACAAGACAGCGAAGAACTTCAGCACCGCGAATCGACCGCCCATCAACATAGCAACCCTTTCCTAATCCGTCCCGCTTATATCACCCTAGTAGAACGCACGCTCAGGGAAAAACATTAAACGTTGTGCGGGCTTGCGCCAGCCGCTAGTCCGCTTCGACCCGGCCGAGAAACTCCTCCACTGTCCGATTGAACAGGGCCGGGTCGTCCAGGTGAGGCACGTGCGCGGCGCCGGACACGACCAGCAGCTCCGAGCCCTGTATCCCCCGCTGAAGCCGTTCGCCCACGGGAGGCGGCCAGAACGGATCGAACTCGCCCTGCACGATGAGCGCCGGTACCTTGATGCGGTGCAGCTCCCCCGCGCGGGCGGGGAACGGAACCAGGTCAGGCCCGGAGCCAGTGATGCCGTCAGGCGAGCCGCTCTCAATGACCAGGGCCCGCACCAGATAGGGCCATTCCAGCGCCAGCTCCAGGGAGAGCAAGGCACCGTACGAGCAGCCGCCGACGTAGGCGCTCTCGATCCCCAGATGGTCGAGCAGACCTCGCAGGTCATCGCGCCACGTCTGCCATGTGTGGCCGTCCCCAGGATCGCTGGAGCGGCCGCAGCCACGACGGTCCCACACGATCACCTGCCACCGTTGCGCCAGGGGCTCAACGTTGGGCAACCAGTGGCTAGTATCCGTCCAGCCGCCGTGAGATAGAACCAGGGGGATGCCCTCGCCTTGAACCTCGTAGTAGATGTGCGCCCCGTTCACCTCCGCCTGTGGCATCACACAGCTTCCTCTCGTGGTTGCTTCGATGGGATCGGGGGCCGCCTGAGCGTCTCGCGGGCGAAGATGGCGAATAACATGGCAACGCTCACGAGCACGACCGCGTTGAGGGTGAGCGCCGGTCCGAACCCGATGAGGTCGGCGAGCGCGCCCAGCGCCACCGGCCCGATGACGAATCCCGCATCGCCGAAGGTACGGTACAGGCCCATCGAGATCCCGCGCATACCCGGCGGCGCGATGTCCGCAGCGTAGGCGGCCGGGGCGGGGCCCAGTATGCCGGTGCCAAAGCCGTGGATCACGGCCGCCATGATGAACATCCACACTTGCCCCGAAAGCGCGAACAGCACCAGGGCCACCCCCGTCACCAGCGCGCTGGGAACGATCACCGCCTTGCGTCCCACCTTATCGATCATGGTTCCCCCAGGCGCCAGGACGATGAGCTGCAGCACTGTCATCATCGCGAATATCAACCCCAGGATACCCGGACTTATGTCCAGACGGTTCGCCCCCACCAGGGGCAGCAGGGTAAGGCGTCCGCCGGTGCGGGTGAGAAAGATGCTCATGGTGAGCATGGACACCAGCAAGAAATCCGGCCGCCTTAGAAGCGATAGCACGCTCTGGCGCGCCGTCTGACGGGGCGCCGTCTTATCCGGGGACTCATCCGCAACCGCCCTCGCCTCCTCCCGGCTCAGGTGCACCGTCTCCGGCATGCGGGCGAATGACCAGAGCGTTGCCAGGCCGGCGAGCGCCGCCACCAGGAAGAAGGGCGCCGCGAGCCCGAAGCCTTCGGCGACGAAGCCGCCCACAGCCGGGCCGAGCGATACGCCGGCCAGCAGGCTCCCCTGGTAGATGCTCATGAGGCGGCCGCGGTTCTCATCGCTGGTGATGTCGGTGAGTAGGATCATCGCTCCGGTCATGTATATGGCCGAGCCGGCGCCGGCGACGAAACGGGAGGCGATGAGCAAGCCGAAGGTGGGCGCCAGGCCGCCCGCCAGCGAACCCAGCGCCGTCACCGCCGGGCCGCCAACGAGCAGGAGCCGGCGGCCGTAGCGCTCTGAGAGTAATCCGGCCGGAAGATTCATCAGCAGCCTGGCTACCCCGAAAACGGTGATGGTCAGGCCGATCATGGCTGTGCCCACGCCGAAGGACTGGGCGTACAGGGGCAGCACGGGACTGATGATGCCAAACCCCATCATCACCACCATGGTGGTGATGCAGAGGACCAGCAGTATCTGATT
>JADFKX010000161.1 GCA_022564695.1 Chloroflexota bacterium
TCAGGATCTGCCGCCGTAACTCGCGCTGGCGCAGGTTGCGCTCGCGGTCCAGAGCGTCCTCCCCCTCGCCCTTCTCCGACACCTCATAGCCCAGCCCACGAACCGTCTTCTTTATCGTCGCTCCGGACACCAGAGCGTCGGAGAACTCCACGCTTACGGTGTCCGTGGCTTTTGTGGCCTCCACGGCGACGACGCCCGGCAGCGCCTTCAGGGCGGCCGTGATGTCCTCTTCGCCGTTGCTGTCGGTCATGCCCAGCACAAGAAGCTGAAGGCGAGACCACGGCACCTCGTAACCAACGTCCTCAATGACGCGCTCGATGTCCGGCAGGGTGCAGGCCTCGGGGTCCAGCTTGACGGCGGCCTTGCCCCCGGCCAGGCTCACCGCCGCCGCCTTGACACCGGGCAGGCCGCGTAGCGCCTTCTCGATGGTGAGGACGCAGGCGGCGCAGGTCATCCCCGCCACGGGGACGACCAGCTCCTCTATCTGCTTCTGCTTCTCCGGCTTCTCGGCCATCCTGGATACCTCTCTATGGTAGCGCCCGTACAAACGCCAACTGCTTGAATCGCGACTTCAGTATCTCCACTTCGCCGAAGCCAGCGTCGTCCATTATCGCCCTAAGCTCCGAAGCAGTGCTCTGCTCTGTGTGGCCGAAGAGCGTCTTCACGTGCCCAACGAAGGAATCGCCGTGGACCGACAGGTCGACGACCAGGAAACGTCCGCCAGGCTTGAGGACGCGGCGGATTTCCGCCAACCCCTCTTGCCTCACGTTCTCAGGCAGATGGTGAAGCATGAGACTGCTAAGAACGAGATCGAAACAGTCGTCCGGGAAGGCAATCTCCTCGATGAGGCCGACCCGGAAATCGATGTCGGCTCCCTGCTTCGCAGCTTTATTTCGAGCGACCGCTATCATCTCCGGAGCGGCATCAAGCCCCACTACTTCGCCGCCGGGGCCGACTTTCGCCCTCATGGCGATCGCCAGCGTGCCCGTGCCACAGCCTACATCTAGCACCTTCTCCCCGGCTGCCGGCTGAGCCAACGCAACCGTCTCCTTCCGCATGGCAGACGCCTTCCCGAAGGTCATCAGCCACCCTACTGCATCATAGAAGCGAGCCCAGCTTCTTATCGTGCTGCCTTTCGTCTCCGGCGCCAGTTCAATCGTCTGGGACGAGCTGCTCTTGTCACCCATCTCTAGTCTCCTTTCTCTTCGACACTCATCTAGTTACCTAATACCTGGTTACAGCGTCAGCGTTCTGTACAGCACCACGCCGCCGAACAGGACGACGAGGTAGGAGCCCATCGCCGCCAGCACGCCGTTGGTCAACCCGCTCGTCCTCTCCCGGAAAGAGGTCATCCCGTGCGACACCTTACGGCGGTCCATCCCGGCGACGATAAGGGCGCCGAGAGCCAGCGCCGGCGCCAGCCGCCCCAGGCCGTAGACGCCCAGCAGGACAGCGCCGTAGAGCGGGTTGGCCGCCGCCACCACCCAGCCCAAGAGGATGTAGTAGGTGGGCATAGGGCAACCGATGCCCAGGCCACCCCCGAACGTGCCCCCCAGCACCAGCGCCCGCCGGTACGGCTTCTCCTGGTCGGGCATGTCGGGTCCGGTGATCCTGCCCAGAAGGCTGGGCACATTGAAGAGCCCCAGCTCGCCCAGGGCGTAGACGATGGCCAGAATGCCCAGGGCGGAGTAGAGGCCGACGGCGAAGCTCATCCTCGCCGACTGCTCGCTCAGCAGATCGAGGACGCCCTCGCCGGCAAAGCCGAGGCCGACTCCCACCGCCGCCAGGGGCAGGGCGCTCCCAAGCAGGAACAGCCCGCTCAGCACACCCCGCTGCGCCAGCCCCTTTCGAGAGCCCAGAATCGACGGCACGACGAACACCGAGGGGTAGCCGCAGGGCAGCACGATCATGACGGCGCCGATGACGAACGCCGCCCCGATCGCCACCAGGGAGCCGGGGCCGCCCGCGGACACGGCCGAGTCCGAGACACCGCCGAAGATGTTGGTGTCCAGCACGCCGATCTGCCAGCTAACGAGGGCCAGCGCCGCCCCCGCTGCCAGCGCCGCCAGGAACTGGCCTGCCTTGCCACTGCGGACCCATAGGGACCTCGTCTGTTCCGCGATTGTAGATATAGCCATTCGGGTTATGCTTCTCTCCAGGCGCTAGTCCTCGGCGCTGAACCCCACCTCGTCCAGCGCCTCCCGGATCTGGTCGAGGTTTACGGCCGACTCTTCGAACTGCAGACGCGCATGCTTAGTTGCCGGATCGACCTCGGTGACCTTCACGCTGGGCAGCGCCTCTAGCGTCCGTGTCACCGTCTTCACGCAGCCACCGCAGTGGATGGCCGGAATCTTCAGGGTGGTCTCCTCAGACATCGTCTCGCCTCTCTCGTGTCTCGCCTGACTGCCGGTAGGCAGGCTACTTGTTCGCCAGCTCGTACAGCTCCAGCAGCTCGCCGATCACCTCGTCCGAGCGGCCGTCGCGGATGCCGTCGATGGCGCAGGTGTGGAGGTGGTTATCGAGGATCTTCCCCTCCAGCTTCTCGATCGCGCGGCGTACGGCGTACGTCTGCTTCAGGATGTCTACGCAATACTTCTCCTCCTCCACCATGCGGCGGATCCCCTGGAAGTGCCCCTCGATGTAGCTCATGCGCTTGAGGGCGTCCGTTTTCGTCTCTGCTCTCATAGTTCGGCTCCTTGCCCGTCTGGGCTGTACCCATACCCCCTGGGTGGGGGTCTGCAACAAGAATAGCAGCGCCGCCGCGGGCATGTCAAGTGACCAGGATCACACCCTGCTGGACAAAATGGAACCCGTCGGGGCAACCTTCAGGCCGCCCGCAGGCGCCCCCTACTCCCCCCACCGCGCCAGCAGCTCGTCGGAGAGGCCGTTAGCCGTGGCGATATCGCGGAACATGTGGGCGCTGGGCCGCGGTAGGCGTTTGCGCGTCCCCTCCTCCATCGCGATCAGGCCAAACTTCTGGCGGAACCCCTCCGCCCACTCAAAGTTGTCCTGGAAGCTCCAGTGCAGGTAGCCCCGCACGTCCACCCCCTCGCTGATAGCGCGGTGGACCTGCCGCAGGTGGCGGACGATGTAGCGCTGGCGCTGCTCGTCGTCGTCGGTGCCGATGCCGTTTTCTGTTATGTAAATGGGCTTCCCGTACGTCTTCAGCCGCGCCTGCACGCGGTAGAACCCCTCCGGGTAGACCTCCCAGCCCATCGTGCTCGTCTCCGCGTCGGGACCCGGCGGCACCTGCCGAAGGCCCATGGGCGGCGGGCCTGCCGCGATCACGCTGCGTGAGTAGTTGTTCAGACCAATGATATCCCACGTCCCCTTCAGCCCCGGCGCCTCCTCACCACCACCCGCCGGCGGGCCGACGACGCCGTCCCTGATCCCCTCCAGCCAGTAGCCGTTCCAGTACTGGTCGAATAGCTGGGCCGCCTGCCGGTCCTCCTCGGAGTCCGACGCTGGCTCGACGTAGATCATATTGAGGACGGGCCCGACCTGCGGGTCGTGCGGCGCCGCCTCGCGAACGGCTTGGTACATCTTGCCGTGAGCGATGAGTATGTGCCGCGCCGCCTGCATCGCTAAGCCCGCATCCCGCTTGGCCGGCGGATGCATTCCGGCCAGATAGCAGGCCGCCGGCACGACTGAAGGCTCGTTAATGGTGAGCCAGAAAGGGACGGCGTCGCCCAACTGCTTGGCCATGTAGCCAGCGTAGCGGGCGATAAGGTCGGGCGCCCGCGGGCTGGTCCAGCCGCCCTGCTGCTCGAACCAGAGCGGGTTCGTGAAGTGATGCAGCGTCACGAAGGGGGTGAGGCCATGCCGGTGCAGCGACTCTATCACCCTCCGGTAGTGCTCCACCTCCTTCTCGTCCCAGCGCCCCTCCTCCGGCTCGATGCGGCTCCACTCGATGGACAAGCGGTGCGCATTGTGCCCAAACTCCTTCGCAAGGACGAAGTCCTCCTCAAACCGGTTGTAGTGGTCACAGGCCAGGCCGGACGTCGTGCCGTCGCGAACGTTGCCGCCCTCCTGCTCCCATGCCCACCACTGGTTGTTGCGGTTGTTCCCCTCCACCTGGTGCGAAGACGTAGCGCAGCCCCAGTAGAATCCGTCCGGAAACTTCAGCGCCACAAGCCTAGCCGCCGTGCTCCTTGCTCGCCATCGCCTTCCGCTGCTCAAGCATCATCTTGATGATAGGCGAGGGCTCCGGCGGCTGCCAACCCCTCTTCGCCTCATCCAACTCCTGGGGCCACACGTAGTCCAGCTCGCGAATCTCGCCCGGCCCAGCCGCCTCCTCCAACAGCCTCAGCGCCTCACGGATGACCCCCATCTGCGTGTCGCGGTCGCCGGGCTGGCCCAGGGGGTGACCGTAGGGGAACTCCACGCCCACCGTCCGCGGCACACCCAACCGCTCCGCCCAGTAAGGCATGATCGTGACCAGGACGGTGCTCATCCCCGCCTCCTCAAACGTTCGCGCCAGCACGGGCACGCTGCGGCAGCAATCCGGTCAGAAGGGGGTGAGGATTACGGCATCCACCCCCTCGCCCTTCATCAGCGCCGCCGCTTCCGGCGCGTAACGCTCTCTCCACTCGGTCGTGTTCATCTGGAAGCCCATGAACGAGTAGCTGGTGGGGGCCAACGAGCCGATGATGCCCTCCGACTCCAGCTCCAGGAAGCGCTGCACCGGCAGGGCGATGTTCATGTCGGCCAGGACATCGCGGTTGTTGGTATGGAGGTGGCAGGCGCCGATGTCACCCTGCTTGACCTCGCGGGAGATGCGGCGAAACGTAGGGTCGCCCCACGCTGGCTCACGC
>JADFKX010000019.1 GCA_022564695.1 Chloroflexota bacterium
ACCGCCCGGCAAGATCGTCTCCGGTTCCGTTCAGTTTGAGGGCGAAGAGCTGACCAGCATGAAAGAGGACAAGATCCGCCACATCCGTGGCAACGCTATCGCCATGATCTTCCAGGAGCCGATGACCTCTCTGAACCCCGTCCTGACCATCGGTCGCCAGCTTACCGAAACGCTGGAGCTGCATCTGAAGATGGACCGCCACGCCGCCACTCAGCGGGCCGTGGAGCTGCTGGAGACGGTGGGCATCTCTGAGGCCCGTTCCCGCATTAAAGACTACCCGCACCAGTTCTCCGGCGGCATGCGACAGCGCGTCATGATCGCCATGGCGCTGTCCTGCAACCCCAAGCTGCTCCTTGCGGATGAGCCCACCACCGCCCTGGATGTCACCATCCAGGCTCAGATATTAGAGCTTCTCACTCGCCTTACCCGTGAGTTGGGAACCTCAGTGATCATCATTACCCACAACCTGGGCGTCGTAGCCCGTTACGCTGACCGGGTGAACGTGATGTATGCGGGCAAGATCGTGGAGTCGGCTACTGCCCGTCAACTCTACGGCGAGCCGCGACACCCGTACACGCTGGGGCTCCTCAAGTCCGTTCCTCGCTTGGACCAGATACGCAAAGAGAAGCTGGAGCCCATTGAGGGTATGCCCCCGGACATGGTGCGGCTCCCGCCCGGCTGTTCCTTCCGGGCGCGCTGCCGGTTCGCCGTGGACCGCTGTGCGGAGGAGGTTCCCCCTCTGCTTCCTGTTGGCGGCGACCATTTCAGCGCTTGTTGGGAATGGGAACGCGTGGCTCAGGCCGCTAAATCGCCGGCGCCTGCGTAGGAGGAGAGAGCATGACTGTAGAGCAGGCGCACAGGGTACCCGCCGCCGGTTCCGGTGACGACACCATCGTCAGGGTCAGCGACATCAGGATGCACTTCCCGGTCACGGCCGGCATCATCTTCCAGAGGAAGGTCGCGGACGTTAAGGCCGTGGACGGCGTGGAATTCGCGATCAAGCGCGGCGAGACGCTGGGGCTGGTAGGCGAGAGCGGCTGCGGTAAGACCACGCTAGGACGCGTCATCCTTATGCTATACAAGCCCACTGCCGGTGAGGTCATATTCGAAGGTCAGGATCTCACCCGCATGAAATCCGGCGACATTCGCCGCATGCGCCGTCGCATGCAGATGATCTTCCAGGACCCGTACGCGTCTTTGAACCCCCGCATGACTATCGGCTCCATCATCGGCGAACCTATCGTCATCCACGGCCTGGCAAAGAACCGCAACGAACGGCGGGAGCGTGTGCAGGAGCTCATGCGCGTCGTTGGCCTCAACCCCTACTACGCCAACCGCTACCCGCACGAGTTCTCCGGCGGCCAGCGCCAGCGTATCGGCATCGCCCGCGCCCTGGCCGTCCAGCCCACCTTCATCGTCGCCGACGAGCCCGTCTCCGCCCTGGACGTCTCCATCCAGGCCCAGATCATCAACCTGCTGGAGGAGCTTCAGGACAACTTCGGCCTGACCTACCTGTTCATCGCCCACGACCTCTCGGTGGTGCGACACATCA
Organism: Chloroflexota bacterium; assembly: GCA_022564695.1. Lineage (GTDB taxonomy): Bacteria > Chloroflexota > Dehalococcoidia > SM23-28-2 > RBG-16-64-32 > JADFNQ01. Next base: position 1,553 of record JADFKX010000019.1, read on the forward strand.
GCGACCGAGTCGCCGTGATGTATCTCGGCAAACTGATGGAGCTGACGGACCGCGCGACGCTGTACGAGAATCCGCTGCACCCGTACACAAGGGCGCTCCTCTCCGCGGTGCCCATCCCCGACCCAGTCATCGAGGCCACCCGCGAGCGCATCATCCTGACCGGGGACGTGCCCAGCCCCATGAAGCCACCCGCCGGGTGCGTGTTCCACACTCGCTGCCCCATCGCCCAGGAGGAGGCTGGCTGCTACGACCGGATACCGGAATGGCGCAACGTGGGCTCGGGCTCCAAGGAGCAATGGGTGGCCTGCCACCGCGTCGTCGGTGGCCAGCTGGAGGGTTGGACTGGCGCTAAGGGCTCTTGAGATGCACCTCACATATCACGCCGGCTGAGGCCGGGCTGGTGCTCTCAAGGAATTCCACAACGCCTTAGGCCTCTTCCTCTGCTACCATAGCCCCAGCATGGATCAAGCCCTAATCCCTGCCTGCTGGCAGGCACGGCGCAACTTCTGTACCTGTCCGCCTCTGGCAGACCTGTCCGCCCCTGGCGTAGATCATTGCCCACCGGAGTCGGCTGTCTGATGGACCAAGCCCTTATCCGCAACTTCTGTATCATCGCCCATATAGACCACGGCAAGTCTACTCTGGCCGACCGCATGCTGGAGCTGACCGACACGATTCCCAAGCGTCAGATGGCCGAGCAGGTGCTGGACCAGATGGACCTGGAGCGCGAACGCGGCATCACCATCAAGGCCGCCGCCGTGCGCATGACCTACGCCACCGCCGACGGTCGCTCCTACGAGATGAACCTCATCGATACCCCCGGCCACGTGGACTTCACCTACGAGGTTTCGCGGGCTCTGGCCGCCGCCGAGGGCGCCGTTCTCGTGGTCGACGCCTCACAGGGGATCGAAGCCCAGACGCTGGCCAACGTCTACGCGGCGATGGAGCAGGGCCTCACCGTCATCCCCGTCGTTAACAAGATCGACCTCTCCTCGGCGGAGCCGGAGCGCGTGGCCGAGGAGCTGGTGGAGGTGATCGGCTTCGATCGCGAAGACGTGCTGTTCGTCTCCGCCAAGGATGGCACCGGCGTGGCGGAGCTCCTGGAGGCGATCATCCAGCGGGTGCCGTCCCCTTCCGGCGATCCCGCCGCGCCCCTGCGCGCCCTCATATTCGACTCCAAGTACGACTCCTACAAGGGCGTCATCGCCTACGTCCGCGTCGTGGACGGGGAGGTTGTGCCGCGAGGAAAGCTGAGGCTGTTCGCCACCGGTCGCGCCCTGGAGCCGCTGGAGGTGGGTACGTTCCGGCCCGCCCTCTTGCCGACGGATGGCCTCACCGCCGGCGAGGTGGGCTACGTGGCGACCGGCCTCAAGACGGTCCGCGACTGCCGCGTCGGCGATACGCTCATCCTGGACGACGATCCCGCTGCTACGTCCCTGCCGGGCTACAAGCCCGCCAAGTCGATGGTGTTCGCCGGCCTCTATCCGGCCAATTCCGACGATTACGAACTCCTCCGCGACGCTATGGAGAAGCTCCAGCTCAACGACGCCGCCCTGAGCTATCAGCAGGAGTCCTCGGTGGCGCTGGGCCCCGGCTTTCGGGCGGGGTTCCTGGGCCTCCTCCACATGGACATCGTCCAGGAGCGGCTGGAGCGGGAGTACGAGGTTGACCTGCTGGCCACCTCGCCCACCGTGGAGTATCAGGTGCTGCGCACCAGCGGCGAGGAGATTGAAGTGGACTCCCCGGCCGACCTGCCCGACCCTTCGGAGATCCAGGAGATACGCGAGCCCTGGATGAACGTCTCGCTGATCACGCCTGACCGCTACATCGGCGCCATCATGGACCTCGTGACCGGCCGTCGGGGCGAGTACGTGCGGATGGACTATCTGGACCACGGCCCACGCGTTCGTCAGGGCGACCGCCGCGTGCTGCTGGAGTACCGCATGCCGCTGTCCGAGATGCTGTTGGACTTCTACGACCAGGTGAAGTCTCGCACGCAGGGCTACGCCAGCATGGACTACAGCTTCTCCCACTGGGAGCCGGAGCGGCTGGTGAAGCTGGACATCCTGGTGAACGGCGTGCCGGTGGATGCCCTGAGCCTCCTTGTCCACAACGACAAGGCGCAGCAGCAGGGGCGGGAGCTGGTGGAGAGGCTGCGCTCGCTGATACCGCGGCAGCTGTTCGAGATACCGATCCAGGCGGCGATAGGGGGTCGCGTTGTGGCGCGGGAGACGGTGCGGGCGATGCGCAAGAACGTGCTGGCGAAGTGCTACGGCGGCGACGTGACCCGCAAGCGAAAGCTGCTGGAGAAGCAGAAGGCGGGGAAGAAGCGGATGAAGCGGGTGGGGAACGTGGAGATCCCGCAGGAGGCGTTCATGTCGCTGCTGCGGCTCGGGAAGAAGTAGGACAGCCTGGGAGTACGAACGGGGCTGAGCGACTAGGCCGGGCAGCGGCCGCTAGGGCTCGCGCCAGCTCACCTGGTAAATGTGCACCGGGTCTTCGAAGCCACGCAGCTCGGTCTCGCCCAGGTCAGCGAACATGAACTGCTTCCCCGCTGTAAGCTCCCTAACGACGATGGGCGCGAGAATTTGACCCGCCTCAGCGTGTCCGCATATCCGTGCCGCCAGGTTCACGGCCGTGCCGAACAGGTCATCGTCCTCCGCTATCGGCTCGCCAGCGTTCAGGCCGATACGCACCATGATCGGTTCCTCGGCTGACTCGTTGCGCTCGGCGAACGCCCTTTGCATGGTGATGGCGCACTCGAGGGCCTCGGTGGCCGAGGAGAAGGAGGCCATGAAGCCATCGCCCAGCGTCTTCACTTCGGAGCCACCGTGAGCCTTCAGCGCCTCGCGTACCATGCGCTCATGCTCCCGCAGCAGCTCTCGTGCCTTCGCGTCACCGAGGCGCTGGGTGAGAGCCGTGGAACCCTCCACATCCGTGAACAGGACGGTGCGGAATGCTCCGGACTCAGTCGTGGCGTCCCTATGCACGTCGTCGTCGACGCCAAGGAATGACAAAAGCTGAGTCAATGCCTCCTCCACCAGCTTTTCGGAGGTGAGCCAGGCAGCATCGAAGGAGGAATCCAGGGAGGCGTTCGGTATCGCCGCTGCCAGTGAGCGAGCGACGTCGACACCGGAATACACGTTCTGACGTGCGCGCACCACGATCGTCGGCGCCTGTACGTCTGGCAGCATCGGGGTGACGTCCTCACTGAGCGCGGCGGCCATAGCGGCCCTACCTTCTTCCGGAGTGACGCACTCGCGTAAATAGGCGGCAAGCTTGCGAGCTGGCTCTCCTCCAGACCAGCCGAAGAATACGCTGGCGACGGTCTCCGTGAAGAGATCCCAGTCGGAGTTCATCAGGGTAATGAGGCTGGCCGCCCTCTCACTCTGCGTGTAGTCCGCTGGGTGGGCGTATGAGTCAACGAGCGACAGATGGGAAACCCGGTCTGGATGTTGAGCCGCATAGGAGATGGCCACCGGGCCACCGGTGCCCCAGCCATTGAGAGCAACGCGGTCAAGCTCCAGGTGGTCGACCACCGCTTCCAGGTCCAGCACGCGAGCCGCGACCGACAGGTCGTCGACGTCGCGCTGGGATAACCCGGATCCCCTCTGATCAAAGCGGACGAGGCACAGCTTCTCCGCAAGGCGGTCCTGTAGCAGCCGTAGAGTCGGGACCCAGCGTTCCGCTTCCAGATGGCAGAACGGCCAACCTTGCAGCTGGACCAGCGGCAGGCCTTCACCCATGGTTGTGTACGCGATGTTCACACCATCGCTCGTCTTTACGTACAGGATACGCGGCTCCATGGTGGGGTTATTGTACGCCATCTGGGCGCGCCTGCGAGGGCTACTTGCCGTAGTCCAGCAGGTCCTCAACCTCGTCGAATACCTCGGCGGAGAGCATCTGGCTGGCCGCGGACATGGCGCGGAACGCCTCGGGGTCGGCCGGGTCGGACTGCGTGAACGCCTGCCAGTCCTGGAAGCTGTCCCAGCGGGCCGTGGCGACGTACTCCGCCGGGTTGCGGAGGCTGCGCAGGAGCATGCTCCCTCGCGCCCCCTTCACCTTCGACCTTATCGTCTTGGTCGCCTGCGCCCAGGCATTGGTAAACGTCTCTTCATCGCCTGGCTTTACCCGCCAGCGGTAGAGTGCCCGCATCGGAACGCCTCCCTTCAGACATCTATATCGTCGATCCGCTTACCGGGTTATAATAACGCCGAATGGCCGGGACCAAGCCCAAAGTGGACCGAGAACTCCTGGGGAGGGTAGCCGCGCTGACGCCGGGTCAGCAGCGGTGGCTGCGCACTGTCCTTCAGTCCGTCTTCACGATGGAGACTCCCAGGAAGCGGCGCGCCGAGGAGGAGCCGGAGGAGCGCCCACGGCGGGCGAAGCCACAGCCGGCCGCGCCTGAGGCGGCGGAGGAGCCGCGGCGCCGGGGTCTTGAGGAGCTTATCAGCGGCGAGGGTGGGGCAGAGGAGGACTTCCCGGAGCTGGCGGACGAGCTGAAGGGGATCGCGGATATCGCCGATCTGCTGCGGGAAGGCGGCCGCGAGCGCCGTCGGTTCGGCGATGAGTTGATGCGTCTGTTCGAGGGCGCCGAAGGCGCTGAAGGCGCTGAAGGCTCCAGCGGCGAGGAGGAGGAAGAGGAGGAACAGACGGACGACCACCTCAACTGACGCTAACCCATCACCCATTAACCACGACGAGATTCTTCGCTACCCAGACTGGCCTGTCCGGGCGCTCAGAATGACAGAAAAGTCGCTCGTCGATGGCGTGGTGCGAGCGGCTTCGACGATAGGTGAAGAGGGGTTACTGCTGCCGGTGCTCGACGGCCCCCACCTGAGCGGCGAGAACGTGCGTGCCGCTGTCCACATAGATTACGTTCCCGGTTACCATGCGGGACAGGTCGCTGGCCAGATAGACCGCAGTGTTTCCGACGTCTGCGAGCGTGACGTTCTCGCGGAGCGGCGACACCTCTTCCGTCCACCGCCGGAGGGCCGATAGCCCCTTGACGGCGCTGGCAGAGAGGGTGCGTACGGGCCCCGCGGAGATGGCGTTGACTCGGATCTTGCTGAGGCCGAGCTCTACGGCGAGGTAGCGAACCCCCACCTCCAGGGCGGCCTTGGCCGCTGCCATGGCGTTGTACCCCGGCACGGCCTTCTCGACGGCGTTGTAGGTCAGGGCGATGATACTGCCACCGCCTCGTTCATCCATAAGCGGGGCGGCCGCCCGCGCCAGCACGTTCAGCGAGTACGCGCTCACCTCCATCGCCAGCTTGTAGCCGGCGCGGGAGATCTGCGAGAACGGCTTGTTCAGGTCGTCCCGATCCGCGAAAGCGATGCAGTGGACCAGGGTGTCCAGCCCTTTCCACTCCGACCGTATCACGCGAAAGAGGGCATCGATGGTGGAGTCATCGGTGACGTCACACGGGAAGAGGAGGAAGTCCTCGGGGTTGCCCAGAGTGGCCACCAGCTTCCTCACGTTCCTCTCGAGCCTGCCCTTGGGCTCCTCCTGGTAGGTGAAGGCCAGGGACGCGCCCTGGTCGTGCATCGCCTGGGCTATTCCCCAGGCGATGCTGTGCTTGTCGGCGACCCCCAGGATGAGGGCCTTCTTGCCAGCCAGGAGCCGGTTCATCTCGGCATCACCGTTCCTTCGAGCGTGTGTGACGCACAGCGGTTCACGAAGCCTCCTTATCAATCAACTGCGAAGGTTCATCAGCCGTGCCGGCCTGCATGCGCTCCAGGCAATTGCACAGGACGTTCGCTAAGGGGACGCGGTCCTTACTGTAGTCCAACGAGTCCAGGGGCGGTAGCAGTACGACGCGGCCTGGTCCGACTTTCAGTTCGACCCCAACGGCGGCGCCGCCGGGGCTGCGGGCGAACACGCGCCCGCACTGGGAGAAGCTTTCGTCTTGCTCGGATGCGTAGGCGCGGAAGGCTAACCTACCCCCAAATTTATCCACGTAGGGCGCAAACGCGTGCTCCGCATCCGCTATCTCCACGCCCGGCTTCCCGAATCCAGCCAGGAGGTGTTCGGTGTAGGAGAAGCCTTCGGGCGCGGGCAGCCAGTCGTAGCGCCGCCAGCCGGGGAGGCCGGCGATACCTTCGTGGGCCACGTCCGGGTAGGCCAGGCAGACTACTGTGCCGCCGCGGGCCAGGGCACGTTCCGCCTCCAGTCGGCGCAGCCGCAGCAGCTCCGCCAGCGAGAATGTCTTGGTGCTGCTGGGGCCGTTGACCACCGTCTGACCGCTGTGGGTATTGTGCTCCGGCGAACCGTCTCTCGCCTGCTCCACCGCTTCCGAGAGGGCCGACATGTCTACGATGATCTGATCATAGTCGAACAGGGAGGGGGCGGAGAGGAACGAGTAGTTATCGAAGTTGATGTGGGGCAGGGGGATGCCGAGGACGAGTGCGTGCATTCTTGCTCAGCTCAGCGAAAGCGATCTAAGGTACTGTTTGAAGGCGGGGCCGATGTCCTCGCGGCGAAGCGCCAGCGTGACCGAGGCTTCCAGCAGCCCCAGCGGCCGGCCGGTATCGAACCGCTCCCCCTGGAACTCGCAGGCGAACAGGGGGTGACCGGTCTCAATCAACATCGCCAGGGTGTCCGTGAGCTGCATCTCGCCGCTAGCGCCGAGCGGTGTGCGCTCCAGCAGCGGCCAAACGTCCGCCGCCAGGATGTAGCGTCCGACGATGGCCAGATCGGATGGCGCCTCCTCAAGCGATGGCTTCTCCACGATGCCGCGAACGCGGTACACTCGCTCCTCGACAGGCTCAGGGGAGATGACCCCGTAGTGCACCACCTCCTCGCGCGGCAGCCGCTGCACGGCGAGGACGCTACCGCCGTGTCTATTGTGCACGTCGATGAGCTGGCGGATGGCGGGCACGTCGGAGATTATGATGTCGTCGGGGAAGAAGAGCGCGAACGGTTCGCCACCGATGACGTGACGGGCCGAGAGGACGGCGTGTGCTATGCCCCGGCGCTCCTTCTGTCGCACGAAGGCGATGTCGGCGAGATCGGTGACCCGGCGTACCTCGCGCAGCGCTAACTCCCTGCCGCCGCTCTCCAGGACCTGCTCAAGCTCGGAGTTGCGGTCAAAGTGATCTTCCACGGACCGTTTGGCGCCCGCTGTGACGATGGTGATGTTCTGAAGTCCGGCAGTCACCGCCTCCTCCACCACATGTTGGATGACGGGCTGGTCAACCAGGGGCAGCATCTCCTTGGGCACGGCCTTTGTAGCCGGCAGGAAGCGGGTACCGTGGCCAGCGGCCAGGATCACTGCCTTGCGGATGGTCATGCGGGGGAGGGCTCCTTACTGGTGCTTGCCTGAAGGCAGTTTACATTAGGGGTAGTGCCCTAGCAAGCGGCAGTCGTTCTCCGTGATTGGGCGGTATCCTGAGGCGAATGACGCCATCTGCAGGCAGGGAGGATGATAATAGTTCTACTACATCCCCGTTTTTCCGTTGCCAGATTTGGCTTGACATTGAGGTTCAGGGCCGTGATACCATACTCGCGGTCGTGCTAGACGGGGAGCTAGCGGTGCCCTGAACCCGCAATCCGCTATAGCGGGGTTGAATTCCCGCTCGAGGTCTAGGTGACGTGGGGATTACCCCTGGTAAGTGGCGTTGAAGACCCGGCCCTGCGCGGCGAGGCGCTATGAATCCCGTCAGGCCCGGAAGGGAGCAGCGGTAAGTAGTTAGCTTCGGGTGCCGTAGGCAAACCGAGTTGGAGTTGGTTGTCAGGGTAAGCCCTTCGGAGCCGGATCGACAGCAGGTGCACGACCGCTGTTTATAATAACGGTGTAGTATAGAGAAGTCGGCATAGCTAAAAGAGGTGAGGTTGCCAGAACCCCAAGCAGGGACGGACGCTCCGAACAACAAGCGTAGCGGGATCGGGAGCCGTCCGCAGTCCCAAGCCGCTCACCCCTTCAGTGATCGTCTTCATCTGGCCCTGACGATATCTCTGGCCGCTGTCGTCCTCGTCCTCATCGCCCTGCCCCTCACGCGTTCCAGCGTCAGCGCTGAAGAGCCCAATAGCGCGCCCGTCCTCGTCGTGTCAGAGGCGTTCTCCGCTACCCTCCAATCGCAGGCGCAGACTTTAGTCAGCGCCATGACGGCGGTAGGCCCTGCGGCCACTCCTCGGGATACTGTTGTCGCTCAGAGCCTGGACGGCTTCCCCGGCGCTTCTTTTGTGCCACGGTCTCTCCTGACGACGGCGGCAGGGGTGCTAGTGCGGGGCGCGCTCGCCAGCTCGGAAAGCCAGCCTGGTTTCGCCATGGAGTTGCAGGAGCCCGTTGGGTTAACCCTTCACGAGGGAGCTTTCTCCTCGGAGGTCTTTTCCACTCGGCCTACTGTGGGTGGCGCGCTGGCGGCTCTTGGCGCCGAGTACAGCAGCTATGACATAGTCACGCCATCGCTGGATACGCCGCTAACGGCCGGCCTTCACGTATTCTTGAAGCGCGCCACCGAGGTCAGCCTCAGCGTTGGCGGCGAGGAGCTGACTGTCGCCTACACGCAGGTGGAGACGGTGGCCGCGTTGCTGGCCGAGCGTGACGTTCAGCTATCCGGAGGCGATTACGTCATCCCCGCGCTCTCCACTCCTCTGCGCAACGGCCTGGAGATCTCGGTTACGGTCGTTGGGGAGAAGGTCGAAGTCGTGGAAACACCCATTCCGTTCCGGACGATCTACCGCGACGACTCAACTCTGACCCAGGGCGAGACGGTAGTAGCGCAGATCGGCGTCAACGGCTACGTGATACGTGAGTACGCCGTCGTCTACACGAACGGCGAGGAGGTCAGCCGGGAGTTGCTATCGGAGATCATTGTGGCGCCCAACCACGAGATCGTTGTCCAGGGCACGGCGGTTGTCGCTGTTGCCGCCGTGGTGTCGGCGCCTGAGCCGGATGCAACGGACCCGCCGCCCGCGCCGACCGGTGACCCCGACTGCCCCCGGACGATGACCGTCTGGGCGACGTGGTACACGGCGGCGAGCGCCGGCGGCTCCGGTATTACGGCTACCGGCACGACGGTGCAAATAGGGACGGTGGCGGTGGACCCCAGCGTCATCCCCTTGGGCACGCGAATGTATATCCCGGGCTACGGCTACGGCGTGGCCGAGGACACCGGCGGGGCGATCATCGGCAGCATAATCGATCTTGGCTACGGTTCGAACGACGCCTGGGACTGGTACAGCCGCTACGTAGATATCTGCATCTTCTAACTGGCCTGACCCGCAGCACCGTGTGGCGTATGATGACGCCGTGACGGGATCGCGCGGGCGTCGCCGGAAAGCGCTGGGCCAGCACCGGCTGGTGGATCATAGCGTTATCCGGCGCATCGTCAGGGCGGCCGACTTCAGCGATGAGGACACGGTGATCGAAGTCGGCGCCGGTAGCGGCGTCCTCACCGAGATGCTGGCACAGCGCGCCTCACGGCTCATCGCCGTGGAGGTGGACGCGGAGTTCACCGCCGGCCTGCGCGAGCGGTTTCGCGGCCGCGATAACGTATCGGTCGTTGAGGCGGACGTCTTGTCTATATCGCCGGAGGAGGTCTTGACCAGGGGCGGAGGACGGTTGCCCTACGTCGTTGTCGGGAACCTGCCGTACTCCATCGGCTCGGCGATCCTGCGCCACTTTCTGACCGCCCGCGCCCAGCCGCGTTGGCTTCTGGTCACGCTGCAGGCTGAGGTGGCGCGAAGCATCGCCGCCGGGCCCGGCAAGATGTCTTACCTGAGCGTGGAGATGCAGTATTACGCCCAGCCTCGCCTCCTGTTCGAGATTCCGGCCGCTGCCTTCCGTCCGCCGCCGAAGGTGCGCTCCGCCGTCCTCCGCCTGGACACGCGACAGGGCGCCGCCGTAGAGGTTGACGATAGGGAGGCGTTCTTCCGGCTGGTGCAGGCCGGATTCGCGGCGCCCCGAAAACAGTTGCGCAACGCCCTGAGCATCGGGCTGGAGTGCGGCGCCGCAGAGGCCGAGTCGATGCTGGGTATGGCGGGTGTTGAGCAGACCCGCCGCGCGCAGACGCTGACCCTGGAAGAGTGGGCCGGCCTCTACGGTGCTTATAGAAGAATGACGGTGAGCGCTACGCAGTAGCCTATGCGCCTGTACGCACCGGCAAAGATAAACTGGACGCTGGAGGCGCTGGGCCGCCCCGATAGCTATCGGGGTTACCATGAGGTGCGCACGGTCATGCAGACGATTGGTCTGTGTGACAGCCTGGATATCGGGCCCGCTAACGGGCTTCAGCTTGAGGTGGAAGGGCGTCGCGACGTCTACGAGGACGATCTCATCCTGCGGGCGGCCGCCGCTCTCGACGATGGGGGTGGCCGTGGCGCCCGTATCCGCGTCAGCAAGCGGATACCTGTGGCTGCGGGCCTGGGAGGCGGCAGTTCCGACGCGTCGGCTGCGCTGCGCGGCCTCAACGAGCTGTGGAAGCTGGGTCGCAGCGACGCTCAACTGGCGGAGGCAGGGGCCGGGCTTGGGGCGGACGTACCGTTCTTCGTGTACGGTGGTACGGCCCTGGCCGAGGGCCGTGGCGAGCGTGTGACGCCCCTGCCGGCGCCGCCGCCGGTGTGGCTGGTGCTGCTGGCGCCGCCGTTCGAGCTGCCCGAAAAGACCAAACGCATGTACGCCGCTCTGACGCCGGCCGACTTCAGCGACGGCTCTCGCACGGAAGCTCTCGTGGGCCGCATCCGCGGGGGTGGGCCGGTAGACGATAGTGGCCTGTACAACGTCTTCGAGCGCGTCGCCTATGAGGTGTTCGCGGGGCTTGACGCTTACCGAGACGCCTTGCTGACGGCGGGCGCCCGGCGCGTCCATCTAGCGGGCTCGGGCCCGGCTCTGTTCGCTCTGGGCGCGGATGAGGACGCGGCGCGGTCCGTTCACGCCCGGCTCCGGCTGCCCGGCGGCCAGGCGTTTGTGGTCCGCACGCTGACGGCGGCGGAAGCGCTGCGACGAGAGGGATAGCCGGTGGCGGAAGTGTTCTCCGGGTTCGTTGTGGGCTACGCGTTCTCGTTGCTGTTCACCGCTGTGGCGGCTGTCATGGTGATTGGGGCCCGCAGAGAGGTACCTTACCTATCTAAGGCGATCGCGCCGAACATTAACGCTGTTCAACTGGCGGTGCCCATCTCCCTCCTGGCCTTCCTTGGGTGGACGCTTGTGGGGTTGGCGCTTGGCGCCGCCTACCGCGCCGCGCGGCTCAACCTGGCAGGTGGCGGCCTGGGCAGCCCCAACTGGCCGTTCACCCTGGGCATCTTGCTGGCTACGGTCGCTTTTCTGGCCGTCGTCTACTACGGTTGGCGACGGGTACGCTTGCCGGTGCTGCTGACGGCGGTGGTGTTTGCGGGGATGTTCGGTTGGGGGATGCCGCACCTGGCAAAGCTGGGGTAGAGAGTACGGTCACAGATAGGTTCAAGAGTCTGTGCTTCATCCGCGGTTGCTCTGTGGGTCAGGAGATGCCGGTTGAGGCTGAGGGGAACGCACGTTACCATGAGGCTAGCTTCACGTTAACGGGAGGGTTTGCCGAACTTAATGCCCGGAACTGTCGTCGACATGCACGTGCACACGGTGCGCGGCGCCTCCGATTCCTCGCTCACCCCTGAGGAGCTAATCGAGGAGGCCCGTCGCATCGGGCTCGGCGGTGTCAACATCTCCGAGCACGACCGTGTGTGGGAGGTGCGTGAGATCGAGGAGTTCCGCCGAGAGAGCGGGCTGTTCGTCTCGCGGGGGATGGAGGTGTCGACGGACTTGGGGCACATGATCGTGATCGGGTTGGACTCCTATCTGCCGGGGATCCGTCGCGCCGCGGAGCTGCGGCGGGTGGTGGACGAAGCCGGGGGGTTCATGATTGTGGCTCACCCGTTCCGCCACTTCTTCGACCCGATCCACTTCCGTCGCGACGGGCGACCGCCGTTCGAGATGACGCCCGAGGAGGCCGCCGAGCGTATGGACGTCTTCCAACTCGTGGACGAGCTGGAGATCGCCAACGGCGGCTGCACGCCGCATGAGAACCAGTTCGCCCTACGGGTGGCGCGCGTCCTGGGCAAGCGGGGGATCGGCGCCAGCGACTGTCACTCCACACAGGGCGTGGGCTACTTCACGACGGCGTTCGAGGAGGAGCTGCGCGATCAAGCTCATATGCTGGAGGAGCTGCGAGCGGGCCGGTTCCAGGCGCACGAGGGGCTGAACGTGGGTGAGTTTAGGCCCTACGTGGAGCAGCCGCTGCCCGCGAAGTAGGGTCTTCGACCCCTCTCGTTCCTGGGCCGGATAACTAGCGTGACCTTCCGTATGTGCAGGCGTGACCGTTCAATGGCAGTGAGATGCGTTCATGGCGAGCATCTGTCTTAGCCTGACGCCACTGCTGATGCTACAATAGCGGCAGCTTGAGCCGCACCTACGTTTCCCTGGACCTGGAGACCACCGGTCTCGATATCCAGTCTGACGCCATCACTGAGATCGGCGCCGTGAAGTTCAGCCGCGACGCGGTTCTGGATCGCTTCTCCACCTTCGTCAACCCTCAGCGGCCGATCCCTGAGCGCATACAGATTCTTACCGGCATCCGCGATGATGATGTCAAGGACGCGCCTCCCCTGGAGGCGGTGGCGGCTGACCTGGAGCGGTTCATCGATGGTTGCGTCCTCGTCGGAAGCAACGTAATCGGCTACGACGCGCCCATGCTGGACGCCAAGGGCATACGCCGCGGCGAGGAGATCTACGACACCCACGACCTAGCGACGTTGCTCCTGCCCGGCCTGTCCGAATACGGCCTCGCCGCCCTCGCCGGCCACTTTGAGATCGAGATGCCGGTGCATCATCGCGCCCTGCCCGACGCCGAAACGGCGCGCAGCATCTTCCTGGCGCTGGCCGATCGCGCCGCCGCCCTGCCGGCTGACGTCCTGTCGCAGGCTGCCGCCTGGCTGGTTCCCACGGCCTGGCCCTGGCGTAACTTCTTCCGCGAGGCGTGGGAGGAAGTCGCCGCCAAGGGCAGGACGGGCCGGGCGTTCGCGCTCTCCCGGCCGGAGATCGCGGAGCCGTTGCAACCGAGGGAGCGCCGGCGCCCCATCGACCCGGAGAAGGCGCTGGCCGTGCTGGCCTCGGCCCGCAGCCGCCCGGAGGTGCTGCCGCAGTTCGAGGAGCGGCCGCAACAGCAGGCGGCGCTGTGCGTCGTGGCGCAGGCGCTGAACGAGGAGAATCGGCTGCTGTTGGAGGCGGGCACCGGCACCGGCAAGTCGCTGGCCTACCTGATCCCGGCAGCCGCCCATGCCCTGGCTAACGAGAGCCGCGTTATCGTCTCCACGGCTACGATTAACCTTCAGGAGCAGCTAATCGGCAAGGACATCCCGATCCTGGAGGCGCTGCTGCCGCCCAACGGCGGCGACTTTCGCGCCTGCGTGCTGAAGGGTCGGCGCAACTATCTCTGTCTGCGCCGCTTCGAGGCGCTTCGCGCCAGCGCCGATCTCAGCGACGACGAGGCGCGCATCGCCTCGCGCATCCTCATCTGGCTCACCCAGACCGAGACGGGCGACCGCTCCGAATTGAGGCTGTCTCAGGCCGAGGAGCCGATCTGGCGCCGTCTCTGCGCCGAGGGTGCGGATTGCAACGCCGATAACAGTCCGTTTGTGGTAGAGGGGACGTGCTTCCTGCAGAGGGCGCGCAAGCAGGCCGAGGCGGCGCATCTGGTGGTGGTGAACCATGCTCTCCTCCTCTCCGATATCGCCTACGGTGGCCGCGTGTTGCCGCCCTACGAGAACATCATCATCGACGAGGCGCACCATCTGGAGGCCGAGGCTACGCGTCAGTTCGGCTTTAGCGCCGGCGAGCGGGAGATTACGAGCCTGCTGGAGCGCAGCGAGTCGCTTCGTGGGGACGTTCGCGCCGCCCTGCGGGGCAGCGTTGCCGCCCTTGGCCCCGGCGGCCGGCTGGTCGGTATCGCTGAGGCGATCGCTCAAGCGGCCGCGGGCGCCCGCCCACGGGTGACGGAGATGTCGGCCCAGCTAGGCGGCTTCCTCAAGCAACACGCCGCCGCGGACGCCGGCGGCGGGCACCGGCCTCTCCTCATCAACCGTGCCATGCGCGTGCAGCCGGACTGGTCCCAGGTGGAAGTCACCTGGGAGAACCTGCGTCTGGCCCTGAGCGGCCTCACATCGCTGCTGGAAGAGTTCGCGGGGGCGCTGACGGACGGTTCCGAGTCTGGCCTGGAACTCGTTGTGGCCGAGGTGGGGGCGCTGGTGCAGGACGCGAAGGAGATCGGTGACGGCCTGGCCGCTGCTATCGAGACTGAGGACCCGGAGAGGGTGGTCTGGCTGGAGCTCGACCGGCGCGACGGCTCGCCGCTGGTCGCCTCAGCGCCCCTACGGGTGGACGAGGTGCTGCGTGAGCGGCTGTACGAGGGTCAGCGCTCCGTGATCCTCACCGGCGCCACGCTTGCCGTTCAGGGGAGCTTCGACTACGTGCGGGAGCGGCTGGGCATGGAGGACGCCCACGAGCTGCTGCTGGACTCCCCGTTCGACTACCGGAAGGCGGCGTTGCTGCTGATCCCCAGCGATATGCCGGAGCCCAACCAGCCGGACTACACGGACGCCATAGCGCGTGCCGTGATCGATCTGGCGCGGGCGGCGGGCGGCCGCGGGCTGGTGCTGTTCACGTCGCACTCGGCGCTGCGGGCCGCCCACGCGCTGACGCGAGATAAGCTTCAGGCGGCCGGAATAGACGTCCTGGCGCAGGGGATCGACGGCTCGCCCCGGCAGCTCGTCAGGGCGCTCAAGTCCAACCCCAGGGCGGTTGTTCTGGGGACGGCCAGCTTCTGGGAGGGGGTGGACATCGCCGGCAAGGCGCTGTCGCTGCTGGTCATCACACGGCTGCCGTTCAACGTGCCCACGGAGCCGGTGTTCGCCGCCCGCTCCGCCGAGTATGACGACCCGTTCAGCCAGTACGCGGTGCCTCAGGCAGCGCTCCGCTTCAAGCAGGGGTTTGGGCGGCTGATCCGGAGCAAGAGCGACCGCGGTGTGGTGGCGGTGCTGGACCGGCGGATTGTGAGCAAGCGGTACGGGGCGGCGTTTATGGACACGCTGCCGCCCTGTCGGGTACGCGAGGTCCCCTTGCGGGAGATGGCGGTGCTGACCGCTGAGTGGCTCGGCGAGACGTCCGGTGAGCCGGCCGCCTCGTAGGGCAAGGCCGGTTGTGACGGAAGGGTCAGGCTCAAGGCTGACTGGCAGAGGCCAGCGGTTGGCGCTGCGGCCGCTGGAAGAGGGGGATCGCGAGGCGATGATGAGCTGGCTGAAGGAGATGCCGGTCAATGTCGACGACGGCCTGCTGGCGATCACCTCTCGTGATGGCGACAGCATCTACGGCGTGCTGGCGTATCGGCTGGGCTATCCGGAGGAGGGCTGGCTCAGCGTGGAGGCCGTCGCCGTGGAGCCGGGGTTGAGCGGGCAGGGATACGATGCGGAGGCGGTGCGGCTGCTGGAGGGGGAGGCGCTGGAGCGGGGGCTGGCGAGCCGGTTCTGGGCGCCGGTGCGACACGACGACGGGCTGGGGCTGTATTTCTGGCTGAGGTTAGGGTACCGGCCGGCTCTGCCCGGCGAGAACCCGTGGCTGGGCGAGCGGCCGAGGGATATCATCGCGATGATCCGGGTGGCCACTACGTAAGGAGCGCCATGGACGACATCTTCCACTACATCGACGACCATCTGAACGACTCGCTTGCCGAGCTCACGGAGCTGTGCAAGCTGCCGAGCGTCAGCGCTCAGAATACGGCGATCGAGGAGACGGCGAAGCACGTGTCGGGCCTCCTGCGCGACCTGGGGTTCGAGGCGCGGGTGCTGCCGAAGCAGGGCGGGCATCCGGTCGTCTACGCGGAGCAGTCGGGACTGTCGACGCGGACGCTGCTGTTCTACAACCACTACGACGTGCAGCCGGCGGAGCCGCTGGAGCTGTGGTCGTCGCCGCCGTTTCAGCCGACGTTGCGGGACGGCAAGCTGTACGGGCGCGGCGTCTCCGACAACAAGGGGAACATCGCCGCGCGGCTGGCGGCGCTGCGGGCCTGGAAGGAGGTTCGCGGCGAGCTGCCCTGCGCCGTGAAGTTCTGCATCGAGGGGGACGAGGAGATCGGCAGCCCGCAGATGGAGGAGTTCGTGGCGGAGCAGCGGGAGCTGCTGGCCGCCGACGCCTGCGTCTGGGAGGGCGGCGGCGTCACCTGGGAGGGCGTGCCCCAGGTCTTGATGGGCGTGAAGGGGCTGCTCTACGTGGAGCTGGAGTCGAACACCGTGAACCGCGACGCCCACTCCTCCTACGGTACGGTGCTGCCCAACGCCGCCTGGCGCCTGGCCTGGGCGCTGGCTTCGATCAAGGGGCCGGACGAGCGGGTGCTCATCGATGGCTTCTACGACGACGTGCGTCCGTCCACGCCGGAGGAGCGGGCGGCGGTGGAGGCGATGCCCGCGGAGGAAGCGGAGACGCTGAAGTCGTACGGAGTCGAGGAGGCGCTGACGGGCGTGCGCGGCCTGGAGTACCGGCTGCGTCACCTGTTCGAGCCGACGGCGACGATCGACGGGCTGACCTCGGGCTACGAGGGTGAGGGGGCGAAGACGGTGCTGCCGGCGCGGGCGATGGCGAAGATGGACTTCCGCCTGGTACCGGACCAGGACCCGGACGACATCTTCACGAAGCTGCGGCGGCATCTGGACTCGCGCGGCTTCAGCGACATAACGCTGCGGTTGGTCGCCGGCGTGCGTCCGGCGCGGACGCCGGTCAGCGATCCGCTGGTGGAGGTGGTGCGACGGGCGGTGGTGGACGCCTACGGCCGGGAGCCGATCATCGTGCCGACGATGGCGGGCACGGGGCCGCTCCATCCGTTTGTCGCCACGCTGGGGCTGCCCACGGCGGATATTGGGATCGGCTATCCGGTGGCGAATATCCACGCGCCGGACGAGAACATCCGGGTGGAGGACTTCCGCGCTGGCGCGAAGGGTATCGCGGCGCTGCTTCAGCGGTTCGCTGAGGGGTGATTCCTATTTCTTTGCCCGCACGCAGACTAAGTGAACATGTTGTCCGATTGAGGCGAACGGTTCTTGTTTTCGTAGCTCTTTCTCAACCCTAAGCAGGTCAGGGAGGCGTTCCTGGTTCACGTCCACGGCTAGAAGATCGCGAAAGATGCGAATTCCCGCCTTGGATACGACCC